>JBBSFO010000269.1:0-7052 GCA_038238655.1 Thermomicrobiales bacterium
CGGTTCGCATTCTCAGAACTTTTACGTGAGCGGCGGACTTCGACCCACACGTATCCCATCGCATCGCGGTCGCACCGACGACGTACAGGAGGCGCCGGAAAGCGATGTGCCGTTCTTGCATACGAGCGACTTTCCATCGCGTATCATGCTGCCGGTGATACCGCTGCGATGGAGAATCGGCGAGCGGGGAGCGTGAAGCGCCTTGGAGGCTTGAACATGCAAGGGTTGGAGGAGAACGGCTACGGAGTGGGCGCCGATATCGGCGGCACATTCACCGACATCGTCGTCAAGGCCCCGGATGGCATGTGCGTCACGCGGAAGGTGCTCTCGACCCCCGATGATTACTCCCGCGGCATCATTGCGGGCCTCCGCGAGATCGCGGTCGAGCGCGCGATTCCCGTCGCGTCGCTGCGCGAAGTGATCCACGGGACGACAATCGCGACCAACGCGATCCTGGAACACAAGGGGGCGAAGACCGCGTTGCTCACGACACACGGCTTTCGGGACGTGCTCGAATTGCGGCGGCTGCGCACCCCCCAGCTCTATGACCTCTTCTACACGCCGCCGCCGCCGATCGTCGAGCGTCGCCTACGGTTAGAGGTCGTGGAACGGATCGGGGCGGGTGGCGAGGTCGTGCTGCCGCTGGACGAGGAAAGTGTCCGGGTGGCGCTCGAACGCATCCGGGAGGAGGGCGTTGCGGCGGTCGCCGTCTGTTTCATCCACTCGTATCGCAACCCGGACCACGAGCGCCGCGTCGGCGCGCTGGTGCGCGACGCTCTGCCAGGCGTCCACCTCTCCCTCTCCGTTGATGTAATCCCGGAAATCCGCGAGTATGAGCGCACGAGTACCACGGTCATCAACGCCTACATCGGCCCGGTCGTGGAGGCCTATTTGAACGCCCTGGTGGAGCGGTTCGCAGCGAATGGGATCACGGCGCGCCTCCAGATCATGCAATCCAACGGCGGGGTCATGTCGGCGGCAGCGGCGGCGCGGACACCTGCCCATATCGTGGAATCCGGCCCGGCGGCGGGCGTCATCGCGGCGCATCGCGCCGGCAAGCAGGCCGACATCGCCAATCTCATCAGCTTCGACATGGGTGGCACCACCGCGAAGGCTTCGATCATCGAGGATGGGCGGCTGGGCCGGACAACGGAGTACGAGGTCGGCGCGGGTATCTCGCTGTCGAGCCGCCTGATCAAGGGGGGTGGCCACGCGCTCAAGCTCCCCGTCCTCGACATCGCGGAGGTCGGCGCAGGCGGCGGGAGCATCATATGGGTAGATCAGGGAGGCGGGCTCAAAATCGGCCCACGCAGCGCCGGAGCATCCCCCGGCCCGGCCTGTTATGGATTAGGAGGGACGGAGCCGACGATCACTGATGCGAACGTCGTGCTCGGCTACATTGATCCCGGTGGCCTGGCCGGTGGGGCGATCCCGATTGACGCCGAGCGCGCACGCGAAGCGCTCCGCATCGGCATCGCCGAGCCGCTCGGTATGGAGCTCGTCGAAGCGGCCTACGGGGCCTACACGGTGGCGAACGCGCAGATGATCCGGGCGATCAAGGCGGTATCTACCTATCGTGGCCGAGATCCCCGCGATTTCGCTCTGCTCGCGTTCGGTGGCAATGGCCCCGTTCACGCCGTAGAGATCGCCCGCGCACTCAGGATGCCCCGCGTGATCGTCCCGCCCGCACCGGGGCTTTTTTCAGCGGTTGGGCTGCTCGTCGCAGACATCGAGCACGATCGGGTACAGACGTTTCTCAGCGGCGTGGCGGCGCTCGATCTCGATCTCCTGAACGCAACGTACGCGGCGATGGAGGCGCGACTGCGTGCGGCGTTGATCGCCGAAGGATATGCAACGGACACGATTCGCTGCGATGCCTCCGCCGATCTTCGCTATGTCGGCCAGGCGTATGAACTGACCGTGCCCGCGCCAACTGGGGTGGTAACGCAAGGCGATCTCGCTGCCCTCGCGGAGTCGTTCGAGCGGGAGCATGAGCGGACGTACGGTCATCGTGCCACGGACGAGCCGATTGAGATCGTCAATCTCCGCTTGACTGCCCGGGTCGTGAACGACCAACAGACTCCGCCGCGTATGGCGGACGCGATACGCGGTGCCAAGGGTCGGCAGCGCCTCGCCTGCTTCAGCCCGCGCGATGGGTATCTCATGACGCCGGTCATTGATCGGGGCGACCTGCGCGACGGGATACACCAGGGGCCGCTCATCATTCAGGAGTACGACGCTACCACCGTCGTCCCGCCGGGGTTCCCCGTCTGTATTGACGCCTGGGAGAACATCATCATTGACGTTCCGCGCGAGTGATTGCCTCAATGAACGACCGAGGAGGGGAGAACGTGGAGAGGACCGCAACGCGAGCGATAGACCCGATCACCTTTGAGGTCATCCAGAACGGCCTCGGTGCAATCGTTGACGAGATGGCGCTGACAATTATGCGCACCGCCTATTCCGGCGTCGTGAAGGACGCGCTCGATTATTCAACCGGCTTTTGTGATCCCTCCGGCCAGGTCATCGCCCAGGGCCTGACCATCGTCTTCCATCTCGGCTCATTCCCGAGCGCCGTCGCGGCGATCATGGCGAAGTACGGCGACACGATCGCGCCGGGCGACGTGTTCATCCTCAACGACCCCTACGGTTCCGGCGGAATCCATCTGCCAGACATCTTTACGATCAAGCCCGTCTTCATTGACGACGAATTGCAGGGATTCTCGTGTTCGCTGGCGCATCACACGGACATCGGTGGCATCGTGCCCGGCGGCAACTCCACCAATGCGACGGAGATCTTCCAGGAGGGGCTACGCATCCCCACCCTCAAGCTCTACGAGCGCGGCGTCCCGAATGCGGCGATCTTCGCGATCATCGAACGCAACGTGCGCGTGCCGGACAAGGTCCTCGGTGATCTGCGCGCGCAAATCGCTGCGGCGAACATCGGCGAGCGCGAGTACCGCGCGCTCGCCGAGCGCTACGGCGCGGCTACGCTGCGTGAGTACTCCGATGCCCTCCTCGATTATAGCGAGCGCCTCGCACGCGAAGCGGTGCGCCGGTTGCCCGACGGGACCTACCGCTTCACGAGTCACATAGATGGCGACAACATCCCGACAGGAGCCGTCACCATCCAGGTCGCGGTGCAGATCATCGAGGACCGGATCATCGTTGATTTCGATGGCTCGTCTGCGCAAGTCCAGGCGGGCATCAACTCGCCGTTGCCCTTCACGAAGTCTGCCACCTACGGGGCCGTCCGCAATGTCCTCGATGCGCCAATCCCCAATTCGGCGGGTTATTTCCGCGTTGTCGAGGTACGCGCGCCGGAGGGGACAGTCGTCAACCCGGTCTCGCCGGGGGCGTGCGGCGCCCGTGGCATCACCGGCTTCCGGGTCGTGGACGCGGTGCTTGGCGCACTCGCGCAAGCGGCACCGGAGCGTGTGCCCGCCGACGGAGAGGGCGGCAACACGATCATCAGTATGGGTGGTTACGATGCGCACCACCGGTCGTTCGTCTACGTAGACCTCGTTGCCGGGGCGCGCGGCGGGAACCCGCGCGGCGACGGGAGCGCGGGCGTCGCGCATCCCGGATCGAACATCGCCAACACGCCCGTGGAGGTCGCCGAGGCGGAGTTGCCGGTGCGGATCGAGGCGTACGGCCTCGTTCCCGATACGGCCGGGGCGGGGAAGCATCGCGGGGCGTTGGCACAACAACGCCGCGTGCGCTGGCTCCTCGATGATGCGGTGCTCCAGCTCCGTTCGGACAAGCGCAAGTATCCGCCCTATGGCCTATGGGGCGGCAAACCGGGCTCTCCGTCATGGAATATCCTGAACCCGGACGGCGAGCGCATCATCCTGACGACGATGAGCATGTCCCCGATCAAGGGCGGCGATGTCATCCTGCATATACTCGCCAGCGGTGGCGGCTGGGGCGATCCACTCGAACGGGACCCCAATCTCGTCCAGCGGGACGTCTGGAACGAGATGCTCAGTAGTGAGAGCGCGCGGCGCGACTATGGCGTGATACTCGATGCGGCGACGCTCCAAGTAGACGCGACGGCAACCGCTGCGTTGCGGGAGCGACGGCAAACGGACGGCAATACGCCGTAGCGAGGGCCAAAGCCTGCCACAACCCGCGCGACCCCCGGTCTGTGATAGAGTCCTCGCACAGACTGCAAAGAGGTGCGAAGAAAGGTGAGGGGCGATGCTCTGGAATCCTGATGCGGAGACGATGGATCGTGCCAACCTGCGTGCGCTGCAAACGGCGCGCTTGCGCGAGAAGGTGGCGTACGTCGCGGAGCGGGTACCATTGTATCGCGAGCGATTTCTGGAACACGGCATCGCGCCCGATGCTGTGCATTCCCTCGATGACCTCGCGCGTCTGCCGCTCACGACCAAGAGCGACCTACGCGACAACTACCCATTTGGCCTCTTCGCGGTGCCACAGTCCGAGGTTGTACGCATCCACGCGTCGTCCGGCACGAAAGGGAAACTGACGGTCGTTGGGTACACGCGGCACGATCTCGGTGTTTGGGCCGAGGTCGCTGCCCGCGCCCTCGCACTCGGCGGCGGGCAGCCGGGTAGTGTCGTGCACAACGCCTATGGCTATGGTCTCTTTACCGGTGGTCTCGGCATGCACGACGGCGCCGAACTGATGGGCGCGACGGTCGTGCCGATGAGTGGCGGCAACACGCCCCGGCAGGTGATGCTGCTCAAAGATTTCGGCGCGAACGTGCTTTGTTGCACACCATCGTACGCGCTAACCATCGCGGACGAGATGGAGCGGCAAAGGGTTGACCCGAACGCGTTGCCGCTCTCTTACGCCATCCTCGGCGCGGAACCGTGGACGGAGGAGATGCGCCGGGGGATCGAGCAGCGACTGGCGGTCACGGCGGTGGACATCTACGGCCTGTCGGAGATCATCGGGCCGGGCGTTGCGTGCGAGTGCATCGAGGCCCAGCACGGTCTCCATATCGCGGAAGATCATTTCCTGCCGGAAATCATCAATCCCGAGACGGGCGACGTGCTCCCGCCCGGCGAGCAGGGCGAACTCGTCCTAACCTGCCTGACGAAAGAGGCTTTTCCGCTGATTCGCTATCGCACCGGCGACATTACCGCGCTCATCCCCGAACCTTGCATGTGCGGGCGGACGAGCATGCGAATGGCGCGGCTGCGCGGTCGGCACGACGACATGCTGATCGTGCGTGGTGTCAATGTCTATCCATCGGAGGTCGAGGCGGTGCTGCTCGGTATGGGCGGCATCGCGCCCTTCTACCAGATCATCCTCGACCGCGACGGACCGCTCGACACGATGGAAGTGATGGCAGAGGTGACCCCCTCCTTCCACGGCATCGCGGGTTGGGCGCTCGACCCCGATCATTCCGCCGTGCGGGAGTTGCACGGTCGGCTCGTGGACGCGCTGAAGAGCCGCCTCGGCCTCACCTGCCGCGTCACGCTCGTCGAGCCGGGAGGCATGGAGCGCATCGAAGTTGGCAAAGCCGTCCGCGTCGTGGACCGGCGGCAACGTCCCTGAACGCCGAGCAACGCGGGTGCGTCGTTGCTCGGCGGATGTCGTATCGCATATTCGGTGATGAATTAAAGACTGCCCCTTTGCGACTCAGGCAAGAGCCGCAAGGGGGCATACGCGGATGCTCGATGGTACCCGCTCATCGCGAGGGTGCAGTCGGCGTCCTCGCTGAACTTGACGCCGATGGGGCGGCGAAAAAGCCAGTGATGTCAATGACGAAGTTGCCACCGGTGCTCGAGAAAAGGTTGTACGTCCCATCTGCCCCCAGCACAACGATGAAGGCATTCGGTGCCACCGTCCCCGCCACGAAGTTCAGATTCGAGGCGACCGGCAGGCTTGCCCCACTCGGAAAGAGTGTCGCAAACCCCGGTGCCACCGGATTGGCCGAGTTGTCCACCGTTGCGTTGCCCAGCAGCGCCTTTGCCCCACCCGGCACGCTGATGCCATTGAACGTGAACGCGCCCGCGATATTGAGCGTTTGCCCCGCCGTCAACGTAGGGCTGTTCCTGAATGCGGGCAGCCCGCGTGTATCGAGTTCGCGTACCGGGTTGCTCAGCGGGAAGAAGTTCAAGCCTCCCGTGGCGTTCGTATCGTAGTAGCCGGTGATGTCAATGATGAAGTTGCCGCCCGTGCTGCTGAACAGGTTGAAGGTTCCCCCGCCCACACCCACTGTGAAGGCGTTCGGCGCCACCGTCCCCTGCACGAAGTTCAGTGTGCTGGTCGCCGGTTGCCCCTGCCCGCCGGGGAAGAGCGTCGCGAACCCCGGTGCCACCGGGTTGAGCGAGTTGTCCACCGTCGCGTTGCCCGCCAGGGCGAGCGCACCGACAGGGATCGTCACCCCATTGAAGGTGAACGAGGCGGGAAGGGCGACTGTCTGATTGGCGGTCAGCGTCGGGACGTTCTTGAAGGCGGAGAAGCCGCGCGTGTCGAGCAACCGGACGGGCGCGGGGAGGGTGTGGAAGAAGAGGCCACCGGCGGCAGGGGGGGCATAGTAGCCGGTGATGTCAACGATGAAGTTGCCGCCCGTGCTGGAGAAGAGGTTGAATGACCCATCCGCCCCCAGGCCGACGGTCACCTCATTGGGCCGTACCGTCCCCGGCACGAAGTTCAGGGTGCTCGTCGCCGGCTGCGTTTGCCCGCCGGGGAAGAGGGTAGCGAAACCGGCGGGGACGGGGGGGATAGCGGAGTTATCTACGGTGGCGTTGCCGACCAAGGCGACAGCGGCGGCGGGGACAGTGACGCCGTCGAAGGTGAAGCGACCGGGGAGGTTGACGGTTTGATTGGCGGTCAGCTTCGGCAGGTTCTTGAAGGCATGGAGGCCGCGTGTGTCGAGCAGACGGACGGGTGCGCTGAGGGGATAGTATTGCAAGCCGGCTGTTTCCGGCGTGGTAGCGAGGGGGCCGAGGCCGGTGGTGGCGTTCGGCAGGCTGATCATCGCCAGCGGTCCCGCGTTGTGGTCGCCGTTGAACGGCGTCGGCTTGGTTGGGTCGAAGCCACACGGCACCGCGTCCAGGGGATCGTTGAACCAG
>JBBSFO010000270.1:0-7003 GCA_038238655.1 Thermomicrobiales bacterium
TCGGGCCGACGAGCGCCGCCGCTTCCCCGACGAGCAGCACGCCACCGCCGACAAGCGGGCCGCGACGCGGCGCGAGGGCGAGCGGCCACGCGCGCGGCGGCAGATCATCGGCGATTGTTGCACCCGCCAGCCACGGTGTACCGGAGACGAAACGGTCGAAAAGGGTGCGCAGATGCGCGGTGTCGGGGGTGTCGGTCGCCCGCGCGAGTGTGCCGATGCCGATGTTCGCGCCGCCGTCCGGCAGCGGCATCAGCCAGCCGTAGCCGGGCGCGGTTTGGGCGTCGTACGCGAAGACGAGGCAGCCATCCCACGCGTGGGGGAGTGAGAAGCCCGTCGCGTAGGCTCGCAGGGCAACACCGATTTGTCCTGCCCGCGTCGTTTCGTCGCCGCGCACCGCCCGCGCGATCCGCGATCCATAGCCGTCCGCGCCGATCACCGCGCGAGCATGGATCGTCGTGGTCGTGCGGGCATCGCCGCCGCTCACACCGACGACCTGGTTCCGTTCGTGGAGTAGATCGCGCACATGGAGGCGGACAACGGTTGCCCCCGCCTGCGCGGCAGTGCGGACGAGCGCGGTGTCGAAGATGTGGCGCGGGATGACACGGGCATCATCGCGACCACGTTCCCCGGCCCGCAAGACGAGCGGGCGTGTTTCCGGCGCGACGATGACCGCTCCGCGTAGCGGTTGATACGGCGCAAGTGTTTCACTCGTCACGCCGAGCGCGCGGGCGAGCGTGATGCCGCCGCAACCGATCAGGTCGCCGCAGGGCTTGGTGCGCGGGAAGTCCTGCCGGTCTATCAGCGCGACGCGCAATCCGGCGCGGGCCAGCGTGATCGCCGCCGCGCTTCCGCCCGGCCCAGCCCCGACAACCGCGACATCAAAGCCATCTGTTGTCATCGAAACTCCTGAAGCGTGGTAGCGCGGGCGTTATCTACCTCTGCCCCTTCCCGAAATACGGGGGACCTTTTTACGAGAACGCATATGCCCTGAATGTCAGTATAACGTGCTTGACACGCTCAGACACCCCTGTTATAGTCAAACCTGCATAACCCGCTGCACAGAGCGAGGGATACCGCGATGATGGCACCGACGGAACAGTATATGGCAATGAACGCGGCAGCAGGTGCCGCGCATCGTCACGCGTCCGTTGTCGTCCCCACCGCGCTCGCCAGCGCGGTTCTTTTTGTTTCGGGGATCGTCCTCCTTATTATCGGGCGCGTTGCCGTACCGGTAACGCGCGTGTGCAGTGGGAGGCGGGCGCCAGGATAGCAACGATTGGACAACAGTGACGCAGGCGCCTCCCACAGCGGGAGGTCTTTTTGTGAGTGAACGTGAATGAAAGGAGTGGGGCGATGGTCGTCACACGCGAGCGGGACGAACTGATGATAGCAACAACGACGGCGATGCCGCGCGCCGAGCACGCGGACCTGATCGCCTCGTGGCGTGGGACACGTATCAAGGGGGCGGACGTCGTTTGCCGGTCGTTGATCGAGGAAGGCGTCGAGATCGTCTTTGGCTATCCGGGCGGGGCGGTCATCCCGCTCTACGACGCCATCCCGCGCTACCCGTTCCACCATGTCCTGGTGCGGCACGAGCAGATGGCGGCGCACATGGCGGACGGCTATGCCCGCGCCACCGGCAAGGTCGGCGTCTGCATCGCCACGTCCGGGCCGGGCGCGACGAATCTCGTCACCGGCATCGCCACAGCGATGATGGATTCCTCGCCGATGGTCGCGATCACCGGCAACGTCGTTCGTCACCTGATCGGCAAGGACGGCTTTCAGGAGACGGACATCATCGGCGTCACACTCCCCGTCACGAAGCACAACTTCTTCTGCAAGACGGTCGAGGAAATCGCACCGACATTGAAAAAGGCGTTCCATCTCGCGCGCACCGGTCGCCCCGGCCCGATCCTCGTGGACATTCCGAAGGATTGCTTCCTCGAAGAAGTCGCGTACGATTACGCGCGCCCGGTGAGCATGCCCGGCTATCGCCCAACGATCATGCCGAACCACCGGCAAATCAGAAGCGCCGCGAAACTGCTGCGCGAGGCGGAAAAGCCGATCATCATCGCCGGGCAGGGTGTGTTGATCGCCGAAGCCGCCCCCGAGCTGCTCGCACTTGCGGAGAAGGCGCAGATTCCGGTCGTCAATACCTGGCTCGGCCTCGGCTCCTTCCCAGAAAGCCACCCGCTCTCGATGGGCCTGTTAGGTATGCACGGCCACGCACACACGAACCGCGCCGTCAATCGCGCCGACGTGATGCTCGCTGTCGGCATGCGCTTCGACGACCGCGCGACGGGCCGACTTTCTTCCTTCGCGCGCAATGCGAAGGTGATCCACATGGACATTGACCCGGCGGAAATTGGCAAGAATGTTCGCGCGGACGTGCCCGTTGTCGGCGACGCGAAGGCAAGCCTCCACATGCTCGCCGCCGAACTCGAACCGGTTGTGCACACCGAATGGCTGGCGCAGATCGAAGAGATGAAGGCGGCGCACCCGCAACGCGTCATCCCGGACCACGACGGCGGCGAAGTGCTTTCCGCGCAGTACGTCATCAACCGACTGAGTGAACTAACCGACGATAACGCGACGATCGCGACGGATGTCGGGCAGCACCAGATGTGGGTCGCGCAATACTACATCTTCAACACGCCGCGCCAGAACATCACGAGCGGTGGCCTCGGCACGATGGGCTTCGGCCTCCCGTCCGCGATGGGCGCACAGGCCGGCAAGCCGGAAGGCGAAGTCTGGGCAATCGTCGGGGATGGTGGCTTCCAGATGGCCCTGCACGAACTGCAAACCGTCGTGCAGGAGGGCTATCCGGTCAAGATTGGCATCATCAACAACGGCTACCTCGGCATGGTGCGCCAGTGGCAGGACCTTTTCCATCAGCGCAATCGCTCCGCGACGCCGATCTCCAGCCCGGATTTCCTGATGCTCGCGGCGGCCTACGGCGTCCCCGCCCGCCAGGTGACGACGCACGCCGAGGTGGACGACGCGATCCGCTGGGCACAGCAGACCGATGGCCCTGTCCTGATTGATTTCCGCACCGAGCGCGAGGCGAACGTCTACCCGATGGTCGGCCCCGGTTTCGGCAACGAAGAGATGGTCTTCGCGGACCCGACCTAAACAGTAACAAGTAACAAGTCGAAAGTAGCAAGACGTCATACCTCCCCTTGTTCCTTGTTGCTTTCGACTTGTTACTCGCCGAAGGGGGTAGGAAGATGACCGAACGCACACACACGCTCGTCTGCCTCGTGGAGGATCAGCCGGGTGTCCTGAACCGAGTGATGAGTTTGTTTCGCCGCCGTACCTTCAACGCGGAAAGCGTGACCGTCGGCCACTCCGAGCAACCGGGGCTGTCGCGGATGACGTTTGTGTTCAATGGCGACGACGAGACAGTTGAGCAGGTCTCGAAGCAACTGTACAAACTGCTCGAAGTGCTGAAGGTGACGGACATCACGACCGAGCCGCATGTGCGGCGGGAACTGGCGCTTATCAAGGTGAATGCGACCGCCCAGAACCGTGCGGACATCATGCAGTTGACGAGCATTTTCAACGGTCAGATCGTGGATGTCTCGCATAATCAGATCGTGATCGAGATCTCCGGCCCGGAAGACAAGGTCAACTCCTTCCTCGGCCTCCTGCAACCCTTCGGCATCCGCGAGATCGCGCGCACCGGCACCGTCGTCATGACCCGCCCGAGCGCCCCCGCCGACGCCCCCGCCCGCCTCCGCGAAGAGGTCGCATGATGGGTGCAGCACAGAGGACGCAGAGGACACAGAGCGCACAGAGAGAGATAGGAGAGCGTGAAAACGAAATATTTTCCCTCTCTGCATCCTCTGTGTTCTCTGTGTCCTCTGTGCTTGGATGGTTAGAGACTGATGAGTAGCGGGATTGGGCGGGAGTTTCCGATTCTGGAGTTCGACTCGGCGCGGGAGGCGATCATCGAGCCGTCGCGCGTGATCCAACCGATCGAGGGGGTACCGGAGCGCTGCGTCGTCTGCTTCTTTCAGGATGTGATCGCGGAGCTCCGGCAGGCATATCACGCGCGCGAGATAGACAATATGGTGAGCGAGATCGGCACGCACCCACTCTACGAGATCGAGCATCGGGGGCAAAAACTCGCCTTCTTTCACCCCGGCGTCGGCGCACCGCTCGCGGCGGCGCTCCTTGAAGAGGTGATCGCGCGCGGGTGCCGGAAGTTCATTGCCTGCGGCGGTGCGGGCGTCCTCGCCGGGGAAATTGCCGTCGGGCAGATCGTCGTGCCGACTGTGGCAATCCGCGACGAGGGCACGTCGTACCACTATTTGCCACCGGGCCGGGAGGCCACCGCCACAGCGGAAGCGGTCGCGGCAATCGAAACGGTCCTCCGACGCGATGGCGTGTCATACGTGACCGGCACGACGTGGACGACGGATGCCATCTACCGCGAGACGCGCGAGAAGATGGCCCTGCGCAAGTCGGAAGGATGCCTGACCGTCGAGATGGAGGCAGCGACCTTTTTTGCCGTCGCGCAGTTCCGTGGTGTGCAGTTCGGTCAACTCCTCTACGGCGGCGACGATCTGAGCGGCGAGTGGGACGAGCGCGACTGGACAAAGCACACGGTGCGCGAAAAACTCTTCTGGTTGGCGGCGGACGCCTGTCTGCTACTATAGAAGGGGTCGAATTTGAACCGCCGAGACGCCAGGAGGGAGAAAGAAGGAAACTGAACGCAGAGGGCGCAGAGAAAAGAAAAGAGATTCACTCTGCGGTCTCTGCGTCCTCTGTGTCCTCTGCGTTACGTCTCTCTTGGCATCCTCGGTGTCTTGGCGGTTAGAATTATCGTCTATTGTTCGATTGATAGGGAGGAAGCACGGAATGCCTGCGATCATCTACTACGACAGCGACGCGGATTTGAAACTGCTCGACGGCAAGACCGTCGCGATCATTGGCTATGGCAGTCAGGGGCACGCGCATGCCCTCAATCTGCACGACAGCGGCGTCAATGTCGTCGTCGGCTTGTATGAAGGCTCCAAGAGCAAGGCGAAGGCGGAGGCGGACGGCCTGACCGTCAAGAACACCGGCGATGCGGTCAAGGGGGCGGACATCGTGATGATGCTCTTGCAGGACCACTTGCAGGGTAAAGTCTACAATGAGGATGTCGCGCCGAACCTCAAGCCGGGTGCAATGCTGATGTTCGCGCACGGTTTCAGCATCCACTACGGCACCGTCCAGCCTCCGGAAAATGTGGACGTCTCGATGATCGCGCCGAAAGGACCCGGCCACATCGTGCGCGACATGTATGTCGAGGGCGTCGGCGTCCCCGCGCTGATCGCCGTGCAGCAAGACCCGACGGGCACCGCCCACCAGCGCGCTCTCGCCTATGCAAAAGCGATGAAGGCCACCAAAGCGGGCGTCGTGCAGACAACCTTCAAGGAGGAGACGGAGAGTGATCTCTTCGGCGAGCAGGCCGTCCTCTGCGGCGGTATCACCTCCCTCATCCGCAATGGCTTCGAGACGCTTGTGAACGCGGGCTATCAGCCGGAAATCGCCTACTTCGAGGTGCTGCACGAGACGAAACTGATCGTGGACCTGATGTATCAGGGCGGCATGTCCTACATGCGCTACTCGGTCTCCGACACGGCGGAGTACGGCGACTACACCAGCGGCCCGCGCATCTTCGACGATGAGGCGCGGGAGAAGATGGAATTGGTTTTGCAGGACATCCAGAGCGGCAAGTTCGCCAAGCAATGGATTGCGGAGAACGAGACCGGTGGCCGCAAGGAGTTCATGCGGATGCGCCACGAGGCCCAGGACTCCGAGATCGAGCGCGTCGGCGCGCAACTGCGCAAGATGATGCCCTGGCTCGGCGGCAAAGAAGTGCCGCGCGATTAACGCGGTACGCCAACATACCGGGGCAGGCTCCCGTGCCTGCCCTTTCCTCTCTGCCCTCCCGATGCGCGATCCGCGTGACACTTGGACAAATGAACGGAGGCTTCATGCGACCGAGACCCGCGCATCTCACCCCGGCGAATGCGGCGCGCTTTCAGGATCAAAGCGTCGTTGACACCTATCTGCTGCGTGCGCCGTATCCGCCCGAAACATTTACGATCCTCGCCGCTCTCGCTACGGATGCGCCGCGTGCGGTCCTCGATGTCGGCACTGGGCCTGGCTTGATCGCGCGGGAACTGGTGCAGTTGGTTGATCGGGTGGACGCCGTGGATTGGTCCATACCGATGATCGCGCTGGGCAAGCGCTTGCCCGGTGGCGATCACCCAAACCTCCGGTGGTTGCACGCGCGGATCGAGGAAGCGGCGCTGGAACCGCCCTATGCGCTGATCACGGCGGGTGCGAGTTTGCACTGGATGGATTGGGAGGTCGTGCTGCCCCGCTTCCACGACCTCCTGACGCCGCGTGGTGTCCTCGCAATCGTCAATTGCTTGACGACGCGCCCGCTGTGGCACGCCGAGATGCAAGCAGTGGCGCGCCAATTCTCGACGATGCAGGAGCGCGAAGACTTCCGTTTGCTCGACGAGTTACCCGCACGCGGGCTGTTCCGTAAGATAGACGAGCGGCGCACCGAACCCGTCCGCTTCAACCAATCCGTGGCGGACTATATCGAGGAGTTGCATTCGCACAGTGATTTCTCCCGCGAGCGGATGACCAACGATGCGGCGGACTCCTTCGACGCGGCAGTGCGTACCCTCGTCGCCCCGCACGCGACCGACGGGCAACTCGCACTGGAAGTGATTGGCAGCGTGATCTGGGGCGCACCGCTCCGGCCATAGGTGCG
This sequence comes from Thermomicrobiales bacterium, assembly GCA_038238655.1. Lineage (GTDB taxonomy): Bacteria > Chloroflexota > Chloroflexia > Thermomicrobiales > JALYUS01 > JALYUS01. The sequence goes on from JBBSFO010000270.1 coordinate 6,779, forward strand.
ACGTTCGCGCAATCGCATAGTCATCGATGAAAGGGAGGAAACAATGCCATTGATTACGCACCCGACGGGAAATTATCAATTTTTGCCGCTCGCGACGGATCCGCGTATCACGACGAGCGCGCCGTTCTCGGGTGGTGTTGTGGCAATGTCGGGATACGAGATCGTCCATGCGATCTTTCACACGCCGCTGCCCTATCCGCAAGGATTTGCGGCGGCGGAGCGACA
>JBBSFO010000271.1:0-6979 GCA_038238655.1 Thermomicrobiales bacterium
AACGGGTTACGACGCGACGGTCAAGGGCCGCCTACCGGATTTGCTGCCCGACTGGTCGGTGCGGCGGCTCAAGGAGGTCGGCGCGGACGTCATCAAGATTCTCCTGTACTACGATCCCGATGACGACGAGAAGATCAACACGATCAAGCATGCCTTTATCGAGCGGGTCGGTGCGGAATGCCGTGCGAACGACATTCCCTTCTTCCTCGAACCGCTCGCCTACAGCGATGCGGTCGGCGACGAAAAGGGGTTCGCCTTTGCGAAGGCGAAGCCAGACAAAGTGACGAAGTATATGCGCGAGTTCTCGCAGCCGCGCTATGGCGTGGATGTGCTGAAAGTCGAGGTGCCCGTCAATATGCGCTACGTCGCGGGGACGGACGCGAACACGGACGGGCAGACTGCCTACAGCCGCGAGGAAGCGAAAGCGTTTTTCCGCTTGGCGGCAGAGGCGACACAGATACCGTTCATCTACCTGAGTGCGGGTGTGACAGACGAGATTTTCCGCGAAACGTTGCAACTCGCCGCCGAAGCGGGCACGCCGTTTTCCGGTGTCCTTTGCGGTCGCGCGACGTGGCAGGACGGTATTCCTATCTACGGCAAGGGTGGCGCGAAGGCGCTTCGTGCCTGGTTGGAAGATCGCGGCGTCCAGAACATCGAGATGCTCAACGCCGTTCTTGCCAAAGGCGCGAAGCCGTGGTGGGATTTCTACGGCGGCAAGGAGCGGATCGCCGTTGTCGAGCCGTCGGCGTAGGAGTTCAGGATTTCGGATGCTGGGCGAAGAAATCCCAGATCGCATCCGTCGCGCTGATTTCCTGCGTCGGCGCATCGAGAAAGGCGGCGAGGCGCTGGCCGCCCGGCCACGCATGCCCGCCGCCGTTGATTGTGACGAGCGTCACTGCCGTGCCGCTCGCACCGGTGTAGTCGTCGCGGGCGATGCTGCCGGTTTGCGTACGCTGCGGCGTCGGGTCGCATTGGTCAAATGCTGTCCAGAAGCCGATGGCGTAGGAGACGGGTTGGTCATCGCGGTTTGGGCGGGTACCGGGGAACGATTTCGTGCCCCGACCGCCGTTGTACGGAACATTCTGATCCGCCGTGCCGTGGAAGGCGATCACGGAAACGGGCTGCGCGGGCGCGCAGGCATCGGTGTTGAGCGCGCCAGAGACTGGCGCAATTGCCGCAAAGAGATCGGCAGCCTCGCAGGCGAGTCGGTAGCTCATCATGCCGCCATTCGAAAGGCCGGTGGCGAAGATGCGGGCGGGGTCAATTCGCTCATCGCGTGCGAGTTGCGCGACGAGCGCGCGGATAAAGGCGACATCGTCCACGTTGCGCTGCTCGGCGTAACCGCAACAGTTCCAGGTGTTCCAGGTCAAAAGTCGGTCGTCCAATGGGCCGGTGCCGTTCGGATAGACCGCGATAAAGCCCGCCTGATCGGCTTTCGCGCTCATGCCGGTCTGTTTCTCCGTTCCCGCCGCGTTTCCGCCGCCGCCGTGCAGGACAACAACGAGCGGCAGCGGCGTCACACTGTCATAGACGGGTGGGAGATGCACGATATAGGTCCGTGTCCGCCCGTCGCTCTGAATTGCTCTCTCGTAATCGCCCGATAGCATGCGGGATGCTGCTGGTCGCTCGGTCGCCGCCGTCGCCGTGACATCCGACGGGGTATCCGCCAGCGTTTCCGGCAAGCCCCCGCATCCCGCAAGCAAGAGAAACAACCCGGCGAGTAGCGCGCGCCGTGCCGGTAGTAGTGCCTGTCGCTGCATAGTTCACCGCTCCTCACACGCATACGAATCATGCGTGCAACCATCGTAACGCGGGAGCGTAACAATCCATCCTGCGTTCTTGTAAAAAGAGCAGCCGTGTCGGCGCGATGCACTCAGTACGGTTGGTGCTCCTGATGGTGATGATCGGGATCAGGTACGGACGATTGTTCGCCCTGCGTCTCCGGCTGCCGGTCACCCGTTTCGGGCGCGGTCGGCGGGCTGACCAGATAATCGCGCAGGGCATTCATCAGATTGATCTCCGCAACGCGCACGGCGGTGGCGTGACGGGTCTGCGTCTCCGCGTCGAGGTTGTCCGGCCCGCCCACGCGCATCAGATCGCCCCATTGCTCCTGCACTGCCGCCTGCCGTCGCTGGAATGCCTCGACCACCGGCTGGAACGCCTCCAGATGCCCGATTGCGTCATCCACGTCGCCAACAATTCGTGTCACCGTCTCGCGAATCGCGCGCAACTGCGCGAGGGTTTCATCGTGCTTCATCTGCCCTGTACCTTCCATTGTTGTTTGCTCGCATACATCGCTCGTCGTAGCGCGCCTTTCCAGCAGCACGACACCTTCGCGTTGTATCAAACGGGCAACGAAACGCGCAAGACAGAAGGGGCGATGCTTCGATTATGCGTATGGGGCCGACGACAATCAGGCGACGCAGTCTGCCGGGAACTGTGCGCCGGTGAACGCACGGATCAATGCGAGCAACTCCGCGATGTCGAACGGCTTCTCGATGACGCCGCACCGCCGCGCACGCAGCATTGCGCCATGCTCGCGCAGGAAGTGGACATCTCCCGAGCAAACAATGATTGCGGTCACGCACGTTTGGGGATTGCTGCGGATCTCTTCAAGGACTGTCAATCCCGCACGGCTCGTCTCCAGGCGGAGATCGAGCAGGATCAGATCGGGGCGCTCGCGCAAGGTCATTGCATATGCCCCCGCGCCGGACGGCCACTCAATCACCGTGTATCCCTCGTCGCTGAGCAGCAGAGAGATCATGCGTCGCAGGCCCGAATCATTCTCAATGATAGCGATACGCACGGTCGGTTTCCTTCTCGCTCTCCATGCATCACGCCCCGCGACACGCGTCCTGGGACGATTGCGGCGGTTTCCCGTCGCGCGCGGTGATGCACTTTCTCTTCTTGTTTCTTGCCTGAAGGTCTGCTGGTTCCCTCACGAATACACGCCCGCTTTGATTGGTTAGGGGGTGGGCGTGCCGACCGTTTCCGACGGTTGAACCGATGGCGTACCGGCGCGCAACGTCGGCACCTTCGGGGTGGGCGACACTTTCTCACTCGTCGGCGTGACGGTGCCTTTCCCGTCAGCGGTTGGTGTCGGGACGGGTGTTGTGACGGCGGTCGGTGGGGCCGGTATCGTCGCAATGGCCGTTGGCGTTATCGGTAACGGACTGTCGGGTGAAGACGTGGTCGCCGTGGCAGCGACGGGAGCCGTCGCGGTTCCCGTCCGCGTGCTGGTCGGGGACACCGTACCGATCGGGGACACTGTGCCGACCGGGGACGCTGTACCGATGAGGGGCGCTGACCCACTCGGTCGTGTCACTGTCGCGATCTCGGTGCCGACGGGCGTACCGCTCGCCGCCGGTTGATCGGTCGCGCGGGGCGTCGGTGTGGAGGGGGGCGGACTTGCCGTGCCGTCGGGCGTGCCTGCACCCGGAGTCGTCGGGCTCACGGGCGTGCCCAGGACGGGGACGACGGTTCCGGCGACTGAACTTGCCGCGCCGGCCGGCGATGTACCATTCGTCGTCGTCGTCGTCGCCGTCATCCCCGTTGGGTTCGCGGTGCCGCGCGTCGCCGGTGATCCGGCACCACTGGTGGGCGCAACGCTCGACCCGGAACCGTTCGTCCCGGGCGGGGCAGCGACGGTTTCTCGTGGTGGGGTGCCGCTATCGCCATCGCCGGAAGCAATCTGCTTCACGGTCGTGATGATTGTCTGGGTAGCATTGTGGAGACCGGCGGCGGCGAGACGCCCAACCGGCGTGAAGAGCGCGAGCAGCACCAATGCGAAGGCGACCGCGCCCGCCAACCGAAAGGAGCCGCGCCATCGCTTCAGCGGGCTTGCCGCATCGAGGTGAGCATTCAGTCGGGGAAGCGCGTCGGCCGGGAGCACGACGCGCGCCGTTTCTTCCTGGAAGGTTTGTCGCAGCAGCGTCTCCAGCGCGGAGCCGTCCGGCACGGGCGAGCCGGAGGGTAGCGGCGAGGGCGACGATTGCGGAGGGTGATCCATCGTCACTCACCTCCTCCTTGTGCCGGCTCGATGCTCTGTGCGCCGTCGTGCGCACGCCGAGTGTATTCCGCGGTGAGGGCGCGATCGTGGCGTGCCAGTTCGGCGCGCAGCGCTTGCCGCGCCCGATGCAACCGCGATTTGACCGTACCCGGCCGGACACGCAGTGCGGTCGCCATCTCCTGCTCGTGCAATTCGGCGTAGTAACTGAGCATGAGCACGGACCGCTGATCTACGGTCAGTTGTCCCATCGCCTGCCAGATCGTTCGCCGAAGTTCCGCCTGCTCGGCGTGATCCGCCGGGCCGGGGGCGGGATCCGGCCCCAGCAGCGCCTCGAGGTGCGTATCCATTGCAGGCGCCGTTTCTCCGCCACGACGGTTCCGCTTGAGGTAATCCACGCTGACGTTATGGACGATGCGGTAGAGCCACGGCAGGAAGGGGCGATCCAGATCATAGCGACGGAGCGCGGTATACAGCTCGACGAAGACGAGTTGCGTGACATCGTCTGCCGCTTCCGGGCGGCGCGTGACAACATAGGCGCTGCGAAAGACGCGCTCGTGATACCGCTCGAACAACTCGGCAAACGCCGCGCGGTCGTGCCGCTGGCATCGTTCGAGTAATAGGCGCACATCCGCCGTATCCGGCATCAGATCTACCTCAGCACCGTTCCCATCCCATCACCATCACCCCGGTTGCGTTGATGCACGATTCGTTCCGCTACGACCGGGCAAACGTATCATTCCCTGTGACGACGCGCGTTTGCGAATGATACGCCTTTCCTTTCAGCCCTGAACCTGCACCGTCACGCGTTGCATGATAACAGGCTCGACGAGCTTCGTCCGCGCCGCATCCTCGGTGCAGGTCTCGAATGATTGATGCCACGTACTTGTCAGCGTACACGCCGATGCACACGTAACTCGCCCGTGTTGATCCCGAGTAGCCGCTGTTCATCTGATGAAGTCGTTTTAAGGAATCTTGCTCTCAACGTTGTCGGGGACGAGATTCAGCCCCACAAGCACGTCAGAACTCCGTGCTTCGCATTTGCTGGCTCGCCGTGTGTCAGGATCGAAGGAGTGCTGTTCGAGCGACAGCAATGCCTCGGGCAGCGAGCCCGAGTAGCGCGGATGGTGGAAGAGCACGGGCTGGTCAATGCGGTCAATCCCGACCAGCGAGAAGGCGAGCAACCCTGCATACGTCGGCGGCGTTGATCCGCCGAGCGCGAACTCACCGCCCGGCGCGAACTCGTGGTGCATCTCACCGTCAGGATTTTCGACGGCGGTACGCTCACCGTACAGCGCATCGACGAATGCATCGCTATGGGTGATGCCGGCACCGACACGCGCGCCGACCGCGATGATCGTCGGCAACGGCGAGTTCCTCGCCTGCTTTCGCTTCGTCTTCACCGAGCGGCGGATGCGCTCCACGGAGTCGTCACCCCACCAGGTTTGCCCCGAACCAGCGATCACGGGCCATCCGGGGCGTCGCGGGTAAAGTACGACGTAAACGGCCCCCGTGCCCATGTCATAGGCGAGTTCCCGTGAATGCTCCGAGTGGTCTAGCGGCGGCGCAATGGCGAACAACTCGCGAAGCACACGTTTCAGTTCATCCTTCTTTTCATTCGGCCCGATGCGCGGCAACTCTCGAACGAAGACGCTCCAACCTTCCGGCGCGAGCGACTCGACAATGTCAATCAGCGGTTCACGGGCTTGCGCCGCCGCTTCGATGGCGCCATTGAAATTTGGCGAGATCGCCTCCACGGAGATCGCGGAGTCGGCGAACCGGGAATGATAATCGATCCGCGTGCCAGCCTCGCTCTCCGGTTCGACCTCGATAGTCGCACCGAGGAGTTGGAGCGTGCGGGCGACGATCAGTTCGAAGTAGGCGGAGTCCCAGCGCTTCTTCAGGGCGTGGCAAATCTTCGCTTGAAACGATTCCGGTAATTGGGCGATGTTCTCGTTGAGGAAACGGCGCATAGACCGCGCAGTGGGATCATCCACCGTCCGTAGCCAATCGGGCATCGCCGAGCCACGCTTCGGCTCGCGGCGCTTGGACGGGCTCGGTTCCGGAAAACACAACAGGGGCTTGACCATCTCGATCATTTCTCTCCCGGTTCCCCGAACGGCGGACAAATACATGCACACGCCCATCGCGATCAACGTATCGAGTCTGTGTTGTAGCCGGTGGCTGTCAACTACCATTTTCGGGCAGGACTCACGCGAAAAAGAACGCGAAAAACCCTACCATAGCAGGGCAATTCGCAATTGCTTCATCTCAAAAGAAGAAAAGTGGTGGAGATGGGGGGAGTCGAACCCCCGTCCAAAATGTTCAATCGGATGGCACTCCAGGCGTAGTCGGCGATTTGATTTCGCCCCCGGCACCCCCACCGACGGGGTTACCGAACGCTAGCCTGCTAATCTTACGCGAACCCTAGCGGGCGATCCGGCTCGCGGCATCCCGGCATTGTGTCGCTCATCACCACTCCCACCGGGCCGAGGAGAGGGTGAACGTCGTCGCTACTTAGGCGGCGAGGGCAAGTTCAGGTGTGCCAGTTACTGGCGTAACCCTATTTAACGAGGCCTGGTCAACCTCGGCCTGCATCATCTCGACCTAGCACCCTGTCGAAACCACGCATCCCCACATTGTTAAGGTGTCCGACGTATCGTCTCGCGTACGTCTTCGACAGAGGAAGTATAACAGAGAACACCAGCGGCAGCAATGGTCGTCTGACATCCTTGGTGTGACCCTTTTCCCTAGTGGTAGCGGGCATTTAGCCGCGCTCGTATTCCCGCTGGCGCTGCTCGATGTCGCGGCGGGCGTCGCGCTCGGCCATCGTGGCGCGCTTGTCGTAGAGCTTCTTGCCGCGCCCGACAGCAATCTCGACCTTCGCCCGCCTGCCCTTGAGATAGAGGCGGAGCGGCACGATGGTCAGCCCCTTGGTCTGCGTTTGAATGCGCAGCGTGATGATCTCGTTGT
>JBBSFO010000272.1:0-6969 GCA_038238655.1 Thermomicrobiales bacterium
CGCCTCGGGAGGGGTGACGATGAGTGGCTACATCTTCGATAACGCCGCCGAGCAGCCGACTGCCCAGCGTTTCGCGAGCTTGGAGACCTTGTACGATCCGCGCACGATCCGCTTCCTGACGGCGACCGGGGTCGGTCCCGGCTGGCGTTGCCTGGAGGTCGGAGGGGGCAGTGGCTCAATCGCCACGTGGTTGGCGGATCGAGTCGGTGACACCGGACAGGTGCTCGTTACCGACATTGATCCGCGTTTCCTGGCCACACTGGCCGAGGCGGATCGCTTGAATGTCGAGGTCCGCCGACACGATGTCGGGGCCGACCCGCTGCCGGAAGGGGCATTCGACCTGATCCACGCGCGCCTCGTGCTCATCCATGTGCCGACGGCACCAGCGGCCCTTGCACGGTTAGCGTCCGCGCTGCGACCGGGCGGCTGGCTGGTGGTCGAGGACTTCGACGCCGCGTTCACCGATCGCGCCTTCGCGATCGGTGATCTGGCGAACGCTGCCGTCGCCCGCGCGGCGTTCAAGGCGCTCGGGCAACTCCTTGTCACGCGGGGGGCCGAGCGCGAATGGGGCCGCAACCTGTACCAGCGTTTCGTCGCATTGGGGTTGGAGGAGGCGGGCATGGAGGGACACCTTGTGGTCCGCTCGGGCGGCTCGATCGGGGCGCGCCTGGACCGCGCGAACTTCACACAGATCCGAGAGGCGGCGGTGGGTACCGGGCTAATCGCGGCTAAGGAGATTGATCGCATGTTCGCGCTCCTGGACGATCCCGCGTTCTCCTACTCCTCGCCGACGATGTTCACGGCTTGGGGCCGCCGCCCGTAATGGGCCAGGCAACCACGTGTCTCGCAGCAGATGGCTGACGCGGATATACAGGGCTACTGGCCCTGCTCAAGCGTGTCTTTTACCGGCTCTCCCATGCGCTGTATCGCTGCGTCTTTTTGGACTCCTTGTTGTCGTTATCCTCTGGGCGGGCAGTGGGAGTCGCTTTCAATCCGCGCGTGAAAATCTTCCCTTCAGCCGATCTCCCGATGCATCTGTGCTATGCTTGCCGCCGCCGTATCGCAAGAGAACGTATGGAGGAGGGGCAACGGATGCGCACGAACACCGCAAAGCAGAAGATGTTGGCGGGGAAACCCGCGTTCGGGTATGGGCTGGGACTTGGGTCGCCGCTGGCCGCCGAGATGCTGGCGAGCAGCGGGATTGACTTCATCCTGCTCGATAATCAGCACGGCTCCTTCGGTGCGGACTCGACGATTGCCTGCTTCATGGCGATGGCGGGCGGCGCGGCGATCCCGATGGCCCGCACCGCCCGCAACGACTACACGATGATCGGCCGATTGCTCGATGAGGGCGCGATGGGTATCGTCGTCCCGATGGTCCACACCCCCGCAGACGCGAAAACGGCCGCCGATTGCTGCCGCCTGCCCCCGGTGGGCACGCGTTCGTGGGGCTGGGGTCGCGCGGCGCGGTACGGCAACGACTACGCGGACCGGATCAACGACGAGGTCTTCGTCGCCGTGCAACTGGAAAGCATCCAGGCGGTCGAGAACGCCGAGGCGATCATGTCCACGCCGGGTGTGGATGGGTGCTGGGCCGGGCCGGCCGACATGGCGCTCTCGATGGGCATTGACCCGCGCAACGCCCCGAACGACGACCGGCATATTCGCGCGCTGGAGCGTGTCGTTCAGGCGTGCAAGAACACCGGCAAGATCGCCGGCCTGTCGTGCAGCAGCCCCGAAGAGATGGTCCAGCGCGCCGCACAGGGCTTCCAGTTCCTCACGGGCGGCGGCGATGGCAACTTTATCCTGTCCGGCGCGGCGGCGGGTATCAAGACGCTTGGCCTCTGACGGAGCAGCGAGTAACGAGTAGCGAGTAACGAGGGGAATATTGCTTCCTCTTCGTTACTCGCTACTCGTTATTGCACCCAGGAGGTGCGTGATGGCGACCTCACTCGTACGTCCCGCAATGCTCCGGCCTCTTCGGCTCAGTCCGACGAGCCTGCATCGCTGGCGCGAGTGCCCACATGCATACTGGCATGCGTACATCCGTAAAAGCCCGGCGGAGGTCGTCTTCAACCGACCAATGGAGCGCGGCGGTGCGATCCACAATGTCCTCAAGGCGTGTTTCGACAACCTTGAGGCTGCGGGCGATTTCCCCGGCGATCTCGTGGCTCTCGCGATGGACTCCCTGTCACCCCATCGCTACCCGGATCGCGAAACATGGCGCGAGGATGTGGAATGGATCGCGCGCCTCACCGCCGGGTATCTCGGCACGATCTCCGCCCCACAGGCGCGGGCATATCTGCTCGGTCTCGAATGGGTCTGCACCTTCACGCACGAGGCGTATCCGTCTTTTACCCTTTCCGCGCGGGCGGATCGCGTCGTCCGGCTGCCCGACGGACGGGCGCGTGTGATCGAATATAAGAGCGGCAAGCCGGACACCTACGACCTCGTGCAGATCGCCGCGCTCCACCTCTGTGTCGCGAGTACGCTCAAATGCGATGACCAGATGGTCACCGTCTCCACGGTCTTCCTGCGGACGAACGACGAGCGCGAATGGGAGTTCGGGCCGGGCATCGCCGAGTATCGTGCCCGGATCATTGACATCGCGCACGAAATCCGGCTCGCGACGCCGGATGCGACGCGCTTCGCCCCGACGCCCGGCCCCTTCTGCCGCAATTGCCCGTATGTTGGTCTCTGCCCCGCCGCGCCGGATGAGTACAGGTAGCGGGCAGCCGGCAAAAGTAACGCGAAACGCCCCGGCCATGAAGACCGGGGCGCTGAGATTGCATCAGGTGTAGCGGATTTACTGCCCGCTGCGTGCTGCCCGCTGCCGACTGAACAAACGCGACAAGCGGGGTTTGCGGCGAGTTTCTTCGCGCCATGCGCCGAAATCGTACTCGTCGAAGACCAATTTCGGCAGCTTCTCCTCGCGGACTTTCTTGTCCGGAATCAGGCTGGCGACGAGGATTGCATTCTCGAACATCGTTGTTCCCCTTTCGTTACGCGGGGTTCGCGCCACGGCGGATGAAGCGCGGCAGGCGAACCTTGCGGCGCGGCTCGTCCTGCGACGATACGAAATCGGGGCCGTAGAACGCGCGGCGATCCGCCCGATCCTCGTTGTGCTTCAATTGGTTGACCAGGGCGGCTGCAATCGCGGATTCGAACATGATATATGACTCCTTCTTGTATCATCCGGATGGCGAACCATCGCGCCATCCACTCCTCTACAACGCCAACGTACCAGATTTGTTCCAGATTTCACAAGTGAATCGTGCAATCTTTCACGATCTTTTCGTTCTCTGGTCGCGCCTTGCAGTTCGTGACATGCTTCACAATCGGTTGCACAACTCATGGCCGCGTTTCCTGTACAATGCGCCATATGCAGACCAATGGCGCACTCCACCCCGCTCCACCGGCAATCTATGCAGACGTGTTGTCGCTCGTCCCGGACGAACCGTGGGCGGTACCGGCGCGCACCGTTCTCCTCGGGGGGATGCCGGGTGTGACAGTGGACGATCTCCATGCTCCGTCAGTCGTCGCCGTCGAAACCATGACGGCGGACGGGCCATCCATCTTTTTCTTCGGCGCGGCGGAGCGTCCGGCGCTTGTGGCATCCATTCGTGCGCTCGTCGGCCCCGTGACGGTCCGGGCGGATGCACTGATCGCGAGCCAAATCCCTCTATGGCGACCGGATGCGTCGGCGCGTCGGTGGGCAACGTTCACGTTCCCCGCGTCGGGCATGGATGCGGCATTTTCGATCCTCCCGCCGGGCGGTGTACGCCGGTTGCGAGTTGCCGACGCGCGGCACCTGACGCCGTTTCCGGCATGGCTCTGGGCGGGCTACGGCTCGCCGGGGACGATGCTGCGCGAGGGAATCGCCTATGCGCGGTATCTGCGCGCCGAACTGGTCGCCGTCGCGTGTACGGCAGGAGCGACCGAGCGATACGACGCCATCGCCGCGTATACTATCGAGCGAACGCGCCGGAATGGCTTTGCGCGGGAATGCGCGCTCCGTCTGGTCGGCGCGATCCAGAATGAGCGCGGCAAACGACCGATGCTGACGGCGAGTGTGGAGAATGCAGGGGCGCTGGCCCTCGCCCGATCCCTCGGCCTGATCGTGCGCGATGACCAGACGGTGTACGACTTGCCATGAGCGATCAGCCACCGCTCGTCCTCGCTTCCGGGTCGCCGCGCCGCCGCGCATTGCTCGGCTTGCTTGGTCTCTCCTTTCTCGTTGACCCAAGCGGGGCGGACGAGACGCCGCCCGTTGGGGCAACAGCGGAGGAAGTTGCGCGGGTTCTCGCGTTGATGAAGGCGCGCGAAGTCGCGGCGCGGCATCCCGACGCATACATCCTCGGTGCGGACACGCTCGTGACGATAGATGATCTGCTCCTCGGCAAGCCGGTAGACGGAGCGGACGCGGCGCGGATGCTTCGCCTGCTGTGCGGTCGGGCGCATCGGGTGCCGACGGGTGTCGCGCTGATCGCCCCGGACGGCACGGAAACCGTCTTCGTCGAAACCGCAACAGTAACGATGCACCCATACACCGAGGTCGCCATCGGTGCCTATCTATCCACCGGCGAGCCGTTCGACAAAGCCGGTTCTTACGCCGTGCAGGGAGCGGGCGGCGCACTCGTCGCGGCGGTGGAAGGGTGCTACACCACCGTCGTCGGCTTCCCCCTCTGCCGCGTCGCGTCGCTGCTGCGTGACGCCGGGTTTGTAGTGTCTCCAAATTCGACGCGTGATTGCGTGCCAAGCCACATGTGCGTATTGAATCCGCGCATCACACCCGGAGCGCAAAAACAGTAGCGCAGACTTTCCAGCCTGCGCTACGCTGATCGTGTGTGGCATCCGCGCTACGAAGATTCCTGAACGGCGTCGAAGCCGCCGGTGTCCGTTGTGTCCGTCGTTTCGGGAGGGAGGCAGATGCGACGGCAGAGGGCGGTGAGGGTGGCGGTGGTGAGGTCCGGCATCTCCTCGCGGGCGCGCGGTTCCTGAATCGCGTGCGGGCCGCGCCGGATGCGGATCGTCAGCATACCGAGTCGCCTGGCGGGGGTAATATCGTAGTCGAGGCGGTCGCCGACCATTGCGGCCTCCTTCGGGTCGCAGGCGGCGCGGTCAAGGGCATACTGGAAGATGCGTGGATCGGGCTTGCCGAAGCCGAGTTCGCCGGAAAGGCACCAGAGATGCACCGCCTCGCCGAACCCAGCGATCTCTGCCCACTCGCGGAGGGTCGCGGGCTGGTTGGCGATCACGCCCGTGCCGAACCGCTTCGCGAAGGTCTCCATTGTCGGCTTCGTTTCCGCATAGGGGGGGGTGGGGCGGGAAAGGTTGCGTAACTCCTGCTGCACGGCGTTCGCCGTCTGCTCGTCCACGAGCCGGGCGAGGACACCCTGGACGAGATGCCGGTCGTACGACGCGACCGCTGCATCCCACGCGCTGCGGACAGCAGCGAGCGGTACGCGGTGGCCGCGCAGGGCGAGCAGCCGGACGATCTGCTTGCGCGTCTGCTCGTCGCCGAGCGTTTCGTCCATCAGCACCGACCCGACATCAAAGAAGAGCCAGCGAATGCGTTGCAGGCGGTTCTCCAACGCGTTGGTATCGCGCAGACGGCGGGGGAGCAGGTCGGGTCGGATCGAGGGATCGCTCATGTGGGCGGCGCCACCGCGTCTACCTCAATCTCGACGCGCATCGCCGGGTCAATCAAGGCGGCGACGGCGAGGAGTGTGCTGCACGGACGGATTGCGCCGAATGTTTCTTTGAGAGCCCGCGCCACTTCCGTCCAGTCATGGATGTCCACAAGATAGACACGATAGCGCACGACATCCTGCATCGTCGCGCCCGTTTCACCCAGCGCCCAGCTGATATTGGCGAGGATTTGCACCGTCTGTGCATACGGGTCATTGATGCCAACGAGCGCGCCCTCCTTCATCGCGGTCGTGCCGGAAGTGTAGACGAGATCACCGATCCGCACCGCACGCGAATAGCCAACCCGCTCCTCCCACGGCGTCCCGGACGAAATATTCACCCGCGTCTGGGCTGTATCGGTCATACTGCTCTCCTTATTCGCATTTATGTAAGGCTGTCGTGCCAGAGAAGGAAGTGCAGGCCGACATTGCCCATCTCTACCTGCCAGGCGGGCGCGTTATCGGGCGTGTAGGTGAGCACCCGTCGCTCGAACGCCTGCATCAGCACGAACGTGAGCGTACCGCCGACGCGGGTCTGCGTCCAGTACGGCTCGGTGATCGGCATGCCGAGCAACGTCTGCCAGTCTGACGGAAGGGTTTGCATCCAGTTCCAAAAGACATCCGGGACGTTGTGGCCGAGATTGCTGTCGTACTGCGCGATCGCGGCATATCCCGCTCGTGTCGAATCGTCACTGACATGGCCGCCGCTGTCTATCGTCGCAGTCACAGGTAGGCCGATAGTTTTCGGGGCACGGCGATCCTTCGCCACATCGCCGAACGAGGCAACACCCCAGAGCGTCGCGTAGGTCGGGCAGGTATCGTTATTCAGTGCATCTCCCGCGACGGGAATCGCTGCCGGGCGATAGGGCCTAAATGTGCCGTTGCCGATCTGCACGCCGCCGCTGACCATTTCCGTGACGAGTAGACCGTTCGAGACGCCGCTCGTCGGCGTGTTCAACTCCATACGCGCCTTATCGAAATAAAAGACGGTGCGCATGCCACCGGGCGATTCCGCGTACGGTTCCATGCGCGTCGTCACGGTCTCCGGCCCGTAGAGCCATGACCGCGTCACCTTCCCTGCCGCGACTGCGCCGTCCCCGCCACTCCACGCGGCACCGATCACGCCGGTAGCGGCGTTGATGCCATTCGGCAGGTGATACCCGCCCGATGGTGGTGCGGGTGCGACGGGGAAGACCGGCAGAGCGCGAGACACGACAGGCTGCGGCTGGACGGTCTTACTCGGCGCGATGGGGGTGGCGGATGCTGCCACGGTGGTCGC
>JBBSFO010000273.1:0-6947 GCA_038238655.1 Thermomicrobiales bacterium
CATCCGTGATTACATCCACGTCGTTGACCTCGCGGAAGCGCATGTTCGTGCCCTCGAAGCGCTCGAAACCCATCCGACACTGACCCTCAATCTCGGTACCGGAAACGGCGTTTCCGTGCGACAAATCGTGGATGCGGTACGCGGTGCCACCGACCGCCCCGTTCCTACCGAAGAAGGCCCTCGGCGTCCCGGTGGCGCCGATGCGGCAGTCGTGTATGCTGATCCATCCCTCGCGACGGAACTGCTCGGTTGGCGTGCAACGCGGACCCTCGACGACATGATCGGCAGTGCATGGGCATGGCAACAGACGCACCCGAACGGCTACAAGCGATAATTTCCGTCACGGTACAGTCGAAGCCACTATTTACCCGGCGTCTGCTCACTCATCGCCTGGTCCAACGTTATCATCCCTCGGCATTTTCCCTTACCCACCGGGTTTTCCCAAGCCGCGAGCATCTCGCAATACTGACAGAGAGCAGGTGGTGTCACACGAGCCGGTGTGCACTTTCGGGAACGCAGGCAGGTTATGACGAACCAGGGCGAAGCTTGAATGGTCCGCTGATGTCGCGACGCAAAGCCTCTGGAAGATCGTCTGATGGCGCGGGCAAATTGGCAAACTCCGTCGGCGCGTCGGCAAGGATCTGCGCCAATTCATCGGTATCAAGGTCGGCAAGCGGGTCCCACGCGTGGCGCTTCATCAGGACGCGGTCTTTGACATCGAATGCAACGCCCTCGGCGCGCAGGAGTCCCGCCATCGTATCCGGATGACCGAACGCCCATGCGCCTGTCAGGACACCCTGGCGATTGACGACGCGTTGCGCGGGGACCTGCGCTTCGACCGGTATGCCATTCATGATCCATCCAACGAGCCGCGCATGTCCCGGCATACCAATCGCCGCCGCAAGCCACCCATACGTCGTCACGCGTCCGGCGGGGCAAGCGCGAACCAATGCGAAGACCTGCGCACGTGTGCGCGTCAGATCAAATAGCCGATCACTCATCGCTTCGCCTCCCGCCGTGTCAGCACAGTGACGGTCTCGATATGATGCGTTTGCGGAAACAAATCAACGAGTTGCACCGTATCAATCCGGTATGCCGCGTGCAAGGCCCGGAGGTCACGCACGAGCGTCGCGACGTCACATGAGACGTAGACGATACGCTGCGGATGGAGACGCAGCAATCCATCAATGACCCCGCTCCCGCATCCCGCGCGCGGCGGATCGAGGACGACCGCGTCCACACGATCGGCGAAGGCCCGCATAAATTTTTCCGCTTTCTGGATGTGCACTGTGACATTCTGCATCGTCGCGGCGGTCGCATTGAAACGGGCATCCGTGCCCGCTATGGGCACATCTTCGACCGCAACGACACGGTGCGCATGCGGTGCGGCGAGGATCGCAAATGTCCCGACCCCCGCGAACAAATCCAGTACGACCTCATTACCGGTGAGCGCCAGTCCGTCCAGAACGCACTGAGCGAGGAGATCTGCCATGCTCGACCGCGACCCATCTGACCGCGTTTCCGGTCGGGTGTTCACCTGAAAGAACGCGCCACCCGAGACTCTGAATCGCTGACCGAGAAGTGTGTAATAGACCGTCCGGCGTTCGTTCGTGCCGAAGGATGTCGCGGCGCCCTCGTCATTCGCGCGAATTGTGGTTTCGCTCACGATACCGTCGTCATGGAGACGGCCCAACTCACCACTGATCGCGGGGTCGCTGATCGGGCAATGATCAATCGCGACGAGGTGCGCGCTATGCAGATGATGAAATGCCGGCTTCCGCTCCGCTGTCGGCTCGACGGTGACGATATTGCGGTACTGCCACGGCTCGATCATCGCGATCGGCGGACGGATCATCGCGTCCAGATCGGAATCGCTGAGCCGTAGCCCCCGGAGAAATTGCTCGCGCACGATCTGGTCTTTCAACCTTACCTGCGCGGGATAATCGAGGAACTGCCACTGGCAGCCGCCGCACGCCCCAAAGTACGGGCACGATGGCGCGATCCGATCCGGCGATGGCTCAAGGATTTCTTGGACAACGGCGCGTGCAAACGTCTTACGCACATCAACGACGCGCGCAGCGACGCGTTCGCCTGGGGTTGCTCCTTGCAGAAAGACCACCAGGTCGCCATACCGCCCGACCGCATCGCCGCCATTTGCCATCGAGGTGGCACGCAGCGTGATCGTCATTCCAACTGTTGGGGTGTCGGGAACCACTGTGTGATCCATTGCATCCAACTCACAGAGCAAAAGCAGGGCCGGATCGCTCCGGCCCCACAGCGAATGTCGTGATGTGTTACGCCACGCCGGGCGCGTTCCGAAATCGCGGCGGCGGCACTTGGCCGTTTGTGGACGGCTTCGGCCCGGTCGGATTCGGCTGCTGGCTTTGCGCCTTCGCTTCGGCAGCGAGGACGGCCGCCGCGACTGCGTCCTTTGCGCGCTGCGGGATCACGTAACTCGGTACGGGTTTCGGCTCCTGGAAGAATTCTTCGATCTCCGCGCCGTCTACCGTCTCTTTTTCGAGGAGGAGCGCAGAAATCTGGTGCAACTGCTCCATGTAGGTTGTCAGCACCTGCCGCGCCCGCTCATACCCTTCCTCGACTAATTTGCGCACTTCCTTGTCAATCTGGAAGGCAACATCGTCCGAGTAGTTGCGGTGTTCGCCGATGTCACGACCAAGAAAGACCATCTCTTCGCGCTTGCCGTATTGAATCGGCCCAAGCTCTTTGCTCATGCCATACTCAGTCACCATCTTCCGGGCGAGATTTGTCACCTGCTCGATATCGTTCGACGCTCCGGTGCTGACTTCCTGAAAGACCAACTCTTCGGTGACATGCCCGCCGAGCGCGTAGGCAAGGCGATCCTTGAACTGCGCCTTGGTCCAGAAGAAGCGATCTTCATCCGGCAGGATGCGCGTGTATCCGCCCATCATTCCGCGCGCGACGATGCTAATTTTGTGGACCGGATCGGCATTTGCAAGCACACGCGCAACGAGCGCATGCCCCGCCTCGTGATAGGCCGTCATGATCCGCTCTCGCTCGCTAATCAGACGACTCTTGCGCTGCGGCCCGGCGATCACGCGGTCAATCGCCTCGGCGACCTCATCGCGACCGATCACCTTCAAGTTCCGGCGCGCCGCGAGGATCGCCGCCTCATTGACCAGGTTTTCGAGGTCCGCGCCGGAGAATCCGGGCGTTTGCCGGGCGATCTCTTCGAGCGTCACGGTATCATCCATCGGCTTGCCACGCGTGTGCACTTCGAGGATCGCCTGCCGACCGCGAATATCGGGGTTGTCGAGGATTACCTGACGATCGAATCGCCCCGGTCGCAGCAACGCGGGATCGAGGACGTCGGGCCGGTTTGTCGCCGCAATGACGATGATGTTCGTGCTGCTGTCGAACCCGTCCATCTCGACGAGGATCTGGTTCAGTGTCTGCTCACGCTCGTCGTGGCTACCGCCGAGGCCCGCGCCGCGCTGGCGACCGACGGCGTCAATCTCGTCCACGAAGATGATGCAGGGCGCATTCCGCTTCGCCTGGTCAAACAAATCGCGGACGCGCGATGCGCCGACGCCGACGAACATCTCCACAAACTCCGAACCGGAGATCGAGAAGAAGGGCACGCCCGCCTCACCCGCCACGGCGCGGGAAAGCAGGGTCTTACCGGTACCGGGAGGGCCGACGAGTAGTACGCCACGCGGGATGCGCGCGCCGAGCGCAGCGAACTTGTCCGGGTACTTCAAGAACTCGACCACTTCGGCTAGTTCCTGCTTCGCCTCCTCCACGCCCGCTACGTCGGTGAAGGTTACGGACGGGCGATTGCCGGTGAACATCCGGGCGCGGCTCTTGCCGAATGACATCGCCTGATTATTCGAGCCTTGCGCCTGGCGCATCATAAAGACGAGGATGCCGACGAGGAAGAGCGTCGGCAACAGGAAGCCAAGCGTCCCGAGCAAACTGCCCCACTGGCTTGCACCCTTGGCCGCAATTGCCGGGAATTGCTCGGGCGGGATCCCGTTGTCCTTGAGAATTTCATAAATGGTGCTGTTATCTGGCAGGCGCACATTTTTCCTTGTGCTGTCCTTGAGTTCGACTTCGGCGTTACTACTTCCATTCGTGGTCGTGATCTTGGCGACCTGATTGCTCTTCACTTGATTGATAACCGCGCCAATGTCTTCCGACTTGTTCCCGCCGGGGCTTTGTACGACCGTAAACCAGAGAGCGATGACCGCGACAATGATAATCAAGTACACGAGGCTGTTCTTCAGCCACTTATTTTCACTCATTAACGAGCCTCCGGCGCCGCAGCGCTGCGTGGAAAGGGAGAATTCCTGCGAGCCGAGCGGCAATCGTCACACGAGCCGCACGCCCACGTATTCTATCATACGCGCGTGCGCCCGAAAATGTGACGCGTGCGCGCGAAACAGCGTTGCTCAAACGTGCGTCCACCCATCAGATTGCGGACGGATCGAGGACGCCAACAAAGGGCAACTGCCGGTATAACCCGGCATAGTCGAGTCCGTAGCCGATCACAAACGCATTGGGAATCGTGAAGCCGATGTAATCGAGGACCACATCGGTTTCGCGTCGCTCTTTCTTATCAAGCAACACACACGTCCGCAACGATGCGGGTTCGCGCGCGCGCAGCAGATTTTGCAGGTAGGCGAGCGTCAGGCCGCTATCCACGATGTCCTCGACGATAATGAGGTCGCGACCCGTTACTTCGCTATTCAAATCTTTGAGAATTCGGACGACGCCGGTGGATTCCGTTCCTGCACCATACGACGATACCGCCATAAATTCCATCTCGACCGGCCCCTGCATCTGGCGTATCAAGTCGGCCATGAAGATCGTTGCGCCAGTCAAGACCCCAACGAGTACCGGGATGCGCCCGACATAGTCGCGATCAATCGCTGCTGCCAATTCAGCAATTTTGTCGCGGATCATCGTTTCGGAGAGCAGCACAGACATCGGCATGCGCGCCGTCCCCGGTATCGGCGGTTTCCCGTCAGCCATGCGTGGTTCCGATCCTTTCGCGCGCGGGCGTGTTTTTGCGAATCAACAGACAACAGTGCGTCGCGGTCGCCGCAGTCGCGGCGAACTCTGCACTCGAATCATGACCGATCACCCAGGCAATCGTATCGTTGACAACGAGGAGCGGCAACAGATCACGGACGGGCGCGGGCACATCGCGCGTGGCGAGGTAGTCACTCAGTGACACCGTGTGCGCGCGACCGACCGGCCAAAAACGATCGCCGGGCAAACGATTGCGGATTTCCACCCAGTGATCGCGCGGCAAACGGACAAAGACTGTTGAATCTTCGCTATGCGGACGCTGCGGTGCCGGGGGAGGAACCGCAACGATTCGTAATCCGTACTGAGCGACCGACGCATCGGTGAGTGAAAGTTGGATCGTTTGATTGGTTTGCATGCGCTGCGCGCATGCAGCAAGCGGATAGCGCTCCGCAGCCGCACGGCTGATCCATGCGATCACGTCGGCTTTGGCGCCAAAAACGATGCGGTCGAAGGCGAGCGCGCACACCACAACGCCAAAGGTGCGGATCGCACTCGATCGCGTCGCGGAGGCATGACGTTGCGCCGCATCAATTATTGATGCGCGCGGCACATCGCCCGTCACCTGCACGAAGATGTGCCGCAGCATGCGCCGCTGCATCGCGACGTGCTCGGAGGCAAATGCGGCAGCGCGCAAACTGACGCACGCGGCGTCCGATCGGCAGTCGCATCGTGCCAACGCCGTCATCGCTTCGGCCACGAGAAAGTCCGCGTCGGCATGGACATGAGCCGCCGTGCGTGCAAGGACGGAGACGACATCCGGATTCCGCTCGCGCAGCGCAGGCACGATCACATGACGCATCCAGTTGCGGGAATACGTCTGATTATCGTTCGTGGGGTCATGGATAATCGCCAGATTGTGCGCATCGCAATAGGCGACGGTTTCTTCGTGCCGCACCGACAGCAGTGGGCGGACAATGCGGATGCGCTGACCGTCCGTTCGCGCTTCGGTTTGCGGAGCAAGGATATCGGGAATCATACGCTGTGTATCCTCGCTCATTCCGCCAAGTCCATCGAGACCCGCGCCGCGCACGAGATGGAGCAAGACCGTCTCCGCTTGATCGTCGAGCGTGTGCCCTGTCAGAACCGCATCGGCACACGCTTCCGTTGCAACCGCCGCCAACACACAATAGCGCAAATCCCGCATCTCACCTTCGGAGCGATGATGGGTCGAATCGGTTTGTGCGACCGGCAAACATACGAGATGGAAGGGGGCACCGAGCGTTTTCGCCATCGCACGGACGACCAATGCATCTTTTTCGTCATCCGTACGGAAATGATGCTGCACATGGCAGATCGTCACATGCCCACCCGAACCGTGCATGACGGCCGCGACGGCATGCGCCAAACAGGTGCTGTCCGCCCCACCGGAGCAAGCAATGACGAGCTGGGAAAGGTTCGCTCGCTCCATGATGGAACGCACGACTGCATGAATCCGCTCGGTCAGGCGATTGGCTGATTGTGGATGATAGGGCATGGAAGGCATCTTTGATGAAAGGGGATGGTGCCGACGGCGGGATTCGAACCTGCGACATAGGGCTTATGAGTCCCCCGCTCTGCCACTGAGCTACGTCGGCACGCGATAGATTGTGCAGCCGGAATGTAGCATCGCAACCGTGAATCGTCAAGCTAGCATGGAGAATGCACCGGCACAAAACGAGTTTTCGCATTGCCCTTGACACGGCATTGGCGGCGCGGTAGTATCCTCTTTGCTGCCCGAGAGCAGCGAATGCACCTTACCAGCAGAGGGGAAGGGAGAGAGGCAGCAGAGATGCCTGGCATGGGGCGACCCATGTTGAGAGATATTGGTTTGAGAGTTTGATCCTGGCTCAGGATAAACGCTGGCGGCGTGCCTAATGCATGCAAGTCGAACGGGG
>JBBSFO010000274.1:0-6918 GCA_038238655.1 Thermomicrobiales bacterium
AGATCGGCAGCCCGCAGATGCCCGTCTTCGCGCGCGAGCACCGCGACGAACTGCGCGCCGATCTCGTCATCACCAGCGACGGCCCGGTGGACGAGGACGGCCACGCGCGGCTGCGTTTCGGCGTGCGCGGCGTGCTCAGTTTCGAACTGCGGGCGCACGGGGCGAACCGTGATCTGCATTCCGGCAACTGGGGCGGCGTCGCGCCGAACCCGATCTGGACGCTTGTGCACCTGCTCGCGACGATGAAGAACGACCGAGGAATCGTGACGATTGACGGTTTCTACGACGCTGTAGACGCGCCGACGCCAATGGAACGCCGGACGCTGGAAAACCTGCCGGTGGACATTGCAGGGGTCAAGCACTCCCTTGACCTCACGGAGTTCGATCAGCCGTTGGAGCGCGGCTTTTACGAGCGGCTTTCGACATGGCCGACCTTCACCATCAATGGATTGCACGGCGGTTATGGCGGTCCCGGCTCGAAGACGGTCCTGCCACACGAAGCCTTCGCGAAGTGCGATATCCGCCTTGTCGAATCGCAAACCGCCGATGAGGTCTTCGCGAAGGTAGACGCGCATATCCGCACGCACGCGCCCGGCGTCGAACTGATCCGGCAAGGCTCGATGGATCCCTCGAAAACACGACTCGACTCGCCCTACACCGAGCCGATTCGCCGGGGGATCGCAGCGGCACAGGAAGAAGAACCGCTCCTCGTCCCCGCGATGGGCGGGAGTTTGCCCGATTACGTCTTCACCAAGACGCTCGGCATCCCCGCCTTCGGCGTCCCATACGCCAACGCCGACGAATCCAACCACGCCCCGAACGAGAACATGGAGATCGAACGCTTCTACAAGGGCATCAAGACCGGTGCAGCGATGCTTACTTATCTCGGGTCGTCGAGCAAGCTGAAATAGCGATCTGATTAACCGCTAAGACGCCAAGAACGCCAAGCGGGAAAGAGATCGGTCTTTTCTCAGTTTTCTTGGCGTCTTGGCGGCTCACTCCCTCATCGTTGCGGTATCAGGACGACTTTTTAGCGCCCGGTCCCTGACCCTTGCGCTGCCGGGGGTCGGGCACGACGCCGAGCGCGGTTGCCAGCTCGATCTGGTGATCCTGCTCCTGCTGCACAATCCCCTGCAAGACCTCGGCGAGCGCGTACTCTTCCAGTTCCTGCGCCTGCCGGATCCGCTGCCGGTAATTCTGAATCGTCTCATCCTCCGCTTGGAGATCGAACCAGAGCATGTCCTCGTTCTCCTCCGACACCTGGACTGGCTTCGGCTCGTGGACAGGGTACGCCCCGTAGTAATCGAGTTGCTTTGCCACCGCTAACGCGTGATCCAACTCCTCGTGGGCATGCACTTCTAATTCCTTCGCGATCTCCATGTACCGTGCGCCGTCGAGTTTCTGGCTGTAAATCACGTACTGAACAATCGCCTTGTACTCGCGCGCAAGGTCTTCCTGTAGACCCTGCACCAGTTGCTCCACCGTGGCAGTCGTTTGCTTTGTATCGGCCATCGTTGTTCCTCCCTTGCAGACGCGATCCATCGTTCCGGATTTCCTGGTGCACGAATCGTGCCCCGGCCACGCAGTGCGCGATACACAAACATGCCAATAACCGCCGCTCCCGATTGACAATGTTCCCTTTTGCGGGTATTTTATTATACTATAGATTCAATATGATCTATAGATCACGTTAGTTTGAGTGAATGCGATGATTGCAGCCCATTGCGGCGATACGAAGGAGACCTCATGATCGTGAAGTGGCCTCGGTTGGAAAGGGTACGATGGCTTAGTCAGTGTGGGGCAATTGTGATGATCGTGTCGCTCCTGGCGGCATGCGGCAGTGCGGGCGGCGCGACGGAGACGCCGAAGGCGACCGCGTCAGCAGCTCCCGCTATTGCGACGACGGCACCGATTCCTACGACGCAGTCCCCCGCGACAGCCTCGATCGGTGCGGCAAACACGGCGAATATAACTGGTACATCCGCCACCGCGCCGACGACGAATAGCACTGCCGACCCGCGCGGCACGGCCCCGACGAAGCGTGGCGGCGGCGGGACGCTCCACGTCCTGTACTGGCAAGCGCCGACGACCCTGAGCGTCTACACCGGGATGGGCGCGAAGGACACGCACCCCGCTCGCCTGGTGCAGGAACCGCTCGCCCTCACATCGCTCAATGCTACCTATCCCGACATCCCCGTCCTCGCCAAAGCGATCCCCTCGACCGCTGACGGATCAATTGGTGCGGACGGCAAGCGCGCGACATGGAGACTGCGCGATGGTGTCGTCTGGTCCGACGGCACACCCTTCACCGCCGAGGATGTCCGGGCGACGTGGCAGTACATCATGGAGCCAAAGAACGGCGTGAGCGCGGTGGGCCAGTACGCGAGCATCGCCGGTATCGAGACGCCGGACGCGACGACGGTGACGATCCTCTTCAAGGAAGCGACCGCCCTGTGGTACACACCGTTCACAAATGTCAACGGCGCGATCGTGCAGAAAAAGCAGATCGAGGCGTGCGGCGACCCCAAGAATTGCGACCTCGTCAAGAACCCGGTCGGCACCGGCCCATTCACGGTGAGATCCTTCACCCCTGGCGACAGCGCGCAGTTCGTGCTAAATGAGCGTTACCGTGAGACGAACGCCCCCTTCTTCGACGCCGTTGATTGGAAGGGCGGCGGCGACGCGGGCACGGCGGCGAAGGCGGTGCAAGCCGGGCAGGTGGACTACGCCTGGAATTTGCAGGTGGCGCCCGATGTGCTCAAGCAGATGACGGACGCGGGCAAGGCGCTCGACACCGGGCCGGGCGGCGGTGTCGAGCAGATCGTCGTCAACTTCACCGACCCGAACAAGGAAGTGGACGGCGAGAAGTCGTCCCTGAAAGCCCCGCATCCCTTCCTGAGCGACCCCATGGTGCGCACGGCGCTCTCCTGGCTCGTGGACCGCGAAAGCATCGCCACGAACCTCTACGGCGCGGCGAGCAAGCCCACCTGCAATATCCTGGCCGGTATCCCGGCGCAGTTGCAGTCCAAAAATACGATGTGTGGCTTCGATGTGGCGAAAGCGAACCAGTTGCTTGATGACGCGGGCTGGAAGAAGGGCGCGGACGGCATTCGCGCGAAAGACGGCGTCACACTGCAACTGACGCTCCGCACGACGGTCGGCTCGCTGCGCGAGAAAGAGGAGCAGGTACTGAAGGCGGCTTTCACACAGGCGGGGATCGGCGTGACCCTCGCCAATGTGGACGCCAGCGTCTTTTACGGTCAGCCGGACAATCCCGACGCCATCACCCGCTTCCAGACCGACCTCGGCCTCGCCACGAACGGCTCGACCGACCCGGACGCACAGGATTTTCTCGCCACCTTCACAACGCAGGCGATCCCGCAGAAAGCGAACGGCTGGAAGGCAAGCAATGTCGGTCGCTGGAGCAACCCGGCGTTCGACCGCCTCCTCGCGCAGTTGAAGACTGAACTGAACCCAGAGAAGCGTGCCGCGCTCGAAATCCAGATGAACGACCTGATCGTCCGTGACGGCGCGCGCATCCCCATCGTGGATCGCCAGGCCGTCAATGGTCGCCGCGCTGACCTCGTCAACACGAACTACACCGCCTGGGATTCCGCCCTCTGGAACATCGCATATTGGCGGATAGGGAAGTAGGTAGTGGGCGGTGGGCAGTCGCAGGTGGGAGCAGAAGTGGCGCATGCCTCCTTTTCTGTCCCCTGCCCACTGCCCACCGCCCACTATCTCCTCTACAATAGCCCCCGGCGATGATCCGCACGAAGAGGGGGCGCACAATGCAGAGCGATGTCTTGATCCGGGGTGCACGGGTGGTGGACGGGACGGGCAATCCGTGGTTTTTTGGCGATGTTGCGCTGGTGGGGGAGCGGGTGGCGGCCGTCGCGCCCGCCAGCAGCATCCCGGCCGATGATGCCGGCGAGGTCGTGGATGCGACGGGGATGGTCGTCTGCCCCGGCTTCATTGACATCCAGAGCCATTCGATTCTGCCGCTGATGCAGGACGCGAAGTGCCTTTCGAAGATCACGCAAGGCGTGACGACCGAGATCATGGGTGAGGCATGGACGCCCGCGCCCTTTGGCGGGCTGATCGAGGCGCCGATGCGCAACGCCATCTTCCTGACCAATCTCCCCGAGTGGGAGGAGCGCGCGCGGCACTGGACGCGCTTCCGCCACTGGCTGGAGGCGATGACCAAGCGCGGCGTCGCCCCGAATGTCGGCTCCTTCCTCGGCGGCGGCACCCTGCGCCAATACGCGAAAGGGATGGCGATGGGCGACGCGACCGCCGGCGAACGGGCGACGATGCGCCGGGTAATGACGGAGGCGATGGAAGACGGCGCGTTCGGTGTCTCCTATGCCCTGATCTACCCACCCGACACCTACGCCGGAACGGACGAGATCGTCGCGGTCTGCGAGATCGTCGCGCAGTACGGCGGCGTCTACATCACGCATCTGCGCTCCGAGGCGGATCAGTTCCTCGAAGGGATGGAAGAAGCGCTGGAGATCGGGCAGCGGGCGAACGTTGCCGTCGAGGTCTATCACCTCAAGGCGGCGGGGCGCGACAACTGGCACAAGATGCCCGCCGCGATCCAGATGATCAACGACGCCCGCGCGGCGGGGCAGGACGTGACGGCGGACATGTATCCCTACATCGCGGGCGGCACGGGGCTATCGTCCGTCCTGCCGCCGTGGGCCGCTGCGGACGGCAAATTGTACGAGAACCTGCGCGACCCGGCGATGCGCGCGACGATTCGCGAGGCGGCGCTCAATCCTTCCGGCGACTGGGAAGCGATGGGCGCGCTGAACGGGCCGGACGGCATCGTGCCCGTCGGATTGGAGCGGCCTGAACTGAAGCAGTACAACGGCATGCGCCTTTCGGCCATTGCGGCAGAGCGGGGCACGCACTGGCTCGACACGGCGATTGACCTGCTCGTCGCTGAGGGCCAGCGAATCAGCACGATCTACTTCATGATGACTGAGGACAACCTCGCCGCGCAGTTGCAGCAGCCGTGGATCAAGATTTCCACCGATGCGGGCGGCGTGGACCCGGCATGGGCAACGGAGCGTGGCCCGACACACCCCCGCTCCTACGGTACCTATCCGCGTGTCCTCGGCAAATACGTGCGCGAAGAAAAGGTGCTGACACTCGAAGACGCGGTCCGCAAGATGACCTCATCCGTCGCGGATCGCCTTTCGCTGCGTGACCGTGGTCTGCTCCGCACCGGCTCATACGCCGATGTCGTCATCTTCGACCCGGAAACAATCGCCGACCGCGCCACGTTCGACAACTCGCACCAACTCTCGGTCGGCGTGCGCGATGTCTGGGTGAACGGCGCCCGCGTCCTCCGCGACAGCGCCCACACCGGCGCGACCCCCGGCCAGTTCGTGCGCGGCCCCGGCGCGTCCTGATCGGATAGGTGAAGGCCCGCCACGCAGAGAGGTCGTGTCCGTTCCAGTGGACACGGCCTCTCTGTTCGGGCCGTCTCTCAAGGCGCGCGATTCCTGATCCGCCCCGTAACAAAAAGCCGGATTCTCGCGTTCAACAGATAGAACATCCGTGCGACTCGCCTCATCTCGACCCCGCATCTCCGCCACCTTCAGCGTGCGGACACCATCGCGCTCGCGCTGCCCAACGATACGCTTGTGCAGATGCCTGGTAACGTTTTGGGGCAATGAACCACCAATAGAGAGTCGGACATCGTGTAAGGGGAGATCGTGGAGTATTACGCACACTCGAAGAACGATGCGGGAAAACGACAAGAGATGAAGGAGCATAGTGACAATGTCGCGACGAACGCATCCAGGTTCGCGGAGCCGTTCGGCGCGGCCGCGCTTGCGGAAACGCTCGGGCATTGCCACGACTTCGGCAAGTTCACGCGAGGATTTCAGGACTATCTGTCTCTATGTGAGAAGAATCCGTCACAGCACGCTCGCGGACCGGATCATAAGGCCGCCGGGACGCAATGGGCACTCGAACAAGGGCTGAGCCTGCTCGCGCTACTCGTGCAGGGGCATCATGGTGGACTGAAAGAGCCTGCCAAGATGCAGCGCTGGCTCGGTGAAAAGATGAAGGATGGTGACGCCCGAAGCGCACTCGCGATTGCGCGTGAGACGTTGCCGGACTTCTTTGCGAAACCCATACCAACATTCCCAGAGTATGCCCTACATGACAAGCGCACCGCCGAGTTTTTCTTGCGGATGCTCTTCTCCGCACTCGTGGACGCGGACTATCTCGACACTGAGAAGCACTTCAACCCGGACAAAACAGCCGTGCGCGGCGCGGAGAATCCGATGGCCGATCTCTGGGAGCGATTCGAGCAGAACCGGCAGGAGTTGACGAGCAAGAGCGAATGTTCCCCCGTCGTGGCGCAAGCCCGCAAGGAAATCTTTACGGCATGCTATGACAAGGCGGAGCAGACTCCGATTGGAGAACCCGGCCGGTTCTATCGCCTCACGGTGCCGACCGGAGGTGGGAAGACGCTCTCCGGCATGGCCTTCGCGCTCCGGCACGCGATCAGGCACAGCCAGCATCGCGTGATCGTCGCTGTCCCGTTCATCAGCATCACCGAGCAGACGGCGGCGACCTATCGCGCGATGTTCGATGACCAGAGTGAGGAACGCCCGATTGTGCTGGAACATCACAGCGGTGTCGCAGGGCGAGACGATGACACAGGCGATGCCCACCCGAACGCCGTCTGGTCGCGCCTCGCGGCGGAGAACTGGGACGCGCCGATCATCGTCACGACGACCGTGCAATTATTCGAGAGTCTGTTCGCGAATGGGACGAGCAAGTGCCGCAAACTGCACCGGCTCGCAGGGAGCGTCATCATCCTGGACGAAGCGCAGGCATTACCGACCGGCCTGCTCGCCCCGATCCTCGATGGCCTGAAGGAACTCTGCGCGCACT
>JBBSFO010000275.1:0-6887 GCA_038238655.1 Thermomicrobiales bacterium
CGGGACTCGACGAACTGCCGCACGTAGTTGACGAAATGGGGTGCGCCGGAGGGGCGATCATCGCGGAATTTGGCATACTTACTTGCATCCGCTGACTTGGCATAAGCGTCGTTCTTCTGCGCGTCAGTTATATACCCCTGATCCACCATCTGACCGAGGACATACAACTGGCGGCGGCGCGCTTTGTCGAGGCTGATCGTCGGATCATAGACGGAGGGCGCCTGGGGGAGACCTGCCAGGATAGATGCCTGCCAGAGTTCTAAATCCTTCGCATCTTTATTGAAATAGTTGTGTGCCGCCGCCTGAATCCCGTACGAGCGGTTGCCGTAGGGAATCTGGTTGAGATAGAACGTCAAAACTTCTTCTTTCGAATACTTCTGAGCAACGCCGTAGGCGAGGAACACCTGGCGAACCTTATCTTCCTTAGTCGGATCGGTGTAGCGCTCCGGAAATGCCTGCTTGACGACCTGCATCGTGATCGTCGAACCCCCGGAGTTGCCGTAACTCGAATCCACAAAGGTATTGCGGACGGCACGACCAATCGCCTGCGGATCAATCCCCTTGTTCGTCCAGAAGGTCTTATCCTCGGAGGAAATCGTCGCGTTGATGAGGAAGGGCGAAATCTGATTGAGTGAGACCTCAAAGCGATTTCCGGCCTGGGGGTCGGAAACTTCTTCGATCAGGTTGCCATAACGGTCATAAATCCGTGACGTTTCGAACTGGTGGAGCGCGCTCGGATCGAACTGCGGGAGGTCGCTCGTAAAGTAGGCGTACGCGCCGCCGACCGCCGCGAACCCGGCAATGACCACCACGCCACAGACCGCGAAGAATGCACCAATGACGGTGATGGCGACCGCCAGAGGTCCGGCGGCAAGCGCCGCCACCGGCGCGGACGCCCGCCTGCGGCTACGGACCGCGAACGGCGGCGCTTTACGGCGCACGCGCGTATTCGCGCCGGTGTGTGGGCGATGCCGAGATCGTCTGGGAGGGGGGGGAAGTGCCACGCTGTGAAGCCTCCTGCATCGGGACATGCCGCGCACGCAGTGTACCACAGGTACCATTACATGTTTCGTTGACCATGATCGCGCTGCCGCGTACACTGATCGCGTCGAAACGCGCGGGCTAATGGCAAACCGCGACGCGGTATGGAGAGAGTACCCATCGCATCATGATGAAACACGATCGCACGTCCACTATCTGCCGACCCATATGGTATTTGTTGCTGCTTGCCGTTTTGCTCCTCACAGGATGCTCGGTGGGCGGTGGTCAACAGGCAACCTCCACACCTGCATCGGCGACGCCAACCGTGGTGTCGGGTTTGCCCGCACCAACATCAGACACCGTCCGTTCAACCGTGTCAGACACGATACGGTCAACCGCAACAATCGTACCGGCACCGACCCCGGTGCCAACAGGCACGCCGCGACCCCCCGCGCCGACGCCGACGCGGGGGGCGGCCGTGAAACCGACGCCGAAGGGCACGCAAACCTTGACACTCGCCGGGCCCGACGAGCTGCCCGTGACCCTTGATCCGGCGCTTGTTCGCGACTCCGGCACCGCGTTCATCGCACGTCAGGTGTTCCGTGGCCTCGTACGGCTCGACGACGCGCTCAATGTCGTGCCGGATATGGCAGCCGATTACCAGAAATCTGCGGACGGTCGCACCTTCACCTTTTCATTGCGTTCGACCGCAAAGTTTCAGAACGGTCGGGCGATCACCGCAGATGATGTCGCATTCTCGCTGCGCCGTGCCTGTGACCCGAGCACCGCTGCGGACGGGCAACCGCAGAATTTGCCGGCAGCGGCCGGGCTCAATGATGTGATTGGCTGCCTCGATCGCATCAATGGACGCTCGCCTGACGTGGCCGGAATCCGCGTACTCGACTCCTTGACGATCATGCTCGCCCTCGACGCACCCAAAGCATATTTTTTGCAAAAGCTCACCCTGCCGGACGCCGCGATCATTGATCGGAACGATCTGGCGCGTGGGCCGCGCTGGTCCACGCAACCGAATGGCAACGGTCCATTTCGCATTACGGGGTGGAAAGCCGACGCGATCACGCTCACGCGGTTCGATCAGTTCTACGATCAGATTGCGACGCTCGATACCGTGACGATCCGCGTCGGAGCGAGCGCGGCCAACTCGCTCAATCTCTATGATGGCAACAAGATTGATGTCGCGACCGTCCCGATCCAGGCGGTTGATCGGGTGAGCAACGCCTCCTCCCCCGTCAAGAATGAGTTGCGCGTCGTACCGACGCTTTCGACGACGTTTGTTGGCATCAATGCCAAGCTTTCCCCGCTCGACACATTTAATGTCCGCGCCGCACTGATCCGCACGATTGATCGCCAAAAAATTGACGCGGTCGAATTGAACAGCAAAGTCACGGAGGCGCACGCGATCGTGCCCCCCGCGATCCCCGGCGGGAAGTGGGACGCGGTAATTCCGGTCCTGGATAATAAAACAGCGAAGGACCTACTCCCGCCAGCCATTGCGAAAACACTCCCACCAATCACCTTCGGGAATGGCGGCTCGCGCCTCGGAGAGACGGTCAAGGCAGTCGCCGAGCGCGATCTCGGCGTCCATGTGGATGTCGAGGAATCGCGGTTCGGTGATTATCTGACCGAGTTGGACGCGCACACCTACGGATTGTTCGTCGTCACCTGGGTTGCGGATTACCCCGATCCGGAGAATTTTCTGGACGTCC
The DNA here is from genome assembly GCA_038238655.1 of Thermomicrobiales bacterium. Taxonomy (GTDB): domain Bacteria; phylum Chloroflexota; class Chloroflexia; order Thermomicrobiales; family JALYUS01; genus JALYUS01. Next base: position 2,709 of record JBBSFO010000275.1, read on the forward strand.
TGTTTCATACCGGTTCACCGCGCAACTACAGCAACTACAGCAACCCGAAAGTGGATGGCCTGTTGGATCAGGCGAACGTCGAGCAGGACGCGACGAAGCGGGCTGACCTCTACCGACAGGCCCAGCAGCAAATACTCGACGATGTCGCCATTATCCCGATCTACCACAACACTGAGTACGTGCTGGTCAAGCCGGCCGTAAAAGGGTTGTCAATCACCGCAATGGGCATTCTGCGCCTGGAAACGGTCTGGATCGAACGATGACCGCCCCGCCCGCGCTGCGTGTCCAACCGCTTTCGGCAGACGATGTCCGAGCACTCTACCTGCCATGGAGCAGTCCGTTCGAAAGCCGGTCGCTCACGCGGCATCTCCGTGAGCACCCATCGCGCGCGTTCTGGTTGCCCGAGACGGGAGAATATATCGTCGGTGAGCCATGGCGGCATCGGGAAGAGATCACAGCGGTCGCGGACATTTCTGCGCGGGGCAACGGCACAGTGCTGCTGGAACGCCTCCGCCAACCGCAAGAAGAATTGCACCACGAACTGATCGTGATGACGGATTTCGCGGGGGCACGGCAGTCATCGTTCTATACCGGGCTGGGGCTGGGGTTGATGCAGGAAGTGTTGTGCTACGAGTTGCGTGTGATTCCGCCGGACCCGCCGCGCGGGCTATTGACTTTCTCTGCCGTCTCGACCGAACGCCTCGACGATCTGGCAGCGCTGATTACTGTTGACCATGCCTCGTTTCCGTGGCTGTGGTGGAATAGCTCCGCCGAGTTTGCAGCGTATCAGCAGGTACCGGGCGTCGCGCTCTATGTCGGTGTGGACGATGCGGGCGCGCCGGTCGCGTATGTCGGCATTACGCATTTTCGCGGCTGGGGGCACCTCGACCGCATCGGTGTCGTGCCGGGCTACCAGGGCGCGGGGTACGGGCTGGAAACGCTGCGTTTCGCTGTGCGGATGCTTGCACGCGGCGGCGCGACCCGCATTGGCCTTTCCACCCAAGCGAACAACACGCGCTCGCAGCAACTGTATCATCGGTTCGGTTTCCAGCGGACGTATCAGAATGACTACAACATCTATGGCGCGTGGGTGAATTCGACGCGAGCGGCGACCGCGTTGCAACCGGAGAGCGCAGAAGGGCATGACGATTGAACGGCAATTCGTTTGGTCAGGTCTTCCGCATCACTACCTTCGGCGAGTCGCACGGGCGCGCGGTCGGCGTGACGATTGACGGCTGCCCGGCCGGCCTGGCCGTCACGACCGAAATGGTCCAGGCGGAGCTGAACCGTCGTCGCACCGGTCAATCGCACGTCACAACACCACGGCAGGAGAAAGACCGCGTCGAAATCCTCAGCGGGTTGTTCGAGGGCGAAACGACAGGTATGCCGGTGACGATGATGGTTTGGAATGAGGACGCGGATTCGAGCAAGTACGATCGCATCCGCGAATTGTACCGCCCCGGTCACGCCGATTTCACCTACAGCGCGAAGTATGGACGGCGGGACCATCGCGGTGGCGGGCGGTCGAGTGCGCGCGAGACGATCGGGCGGGTCGCGGCGGGCGCGGTGGCGAAAGCGTTGCTGGCGCGTGTTGGTATCACGATCACGGGTTATACGGTGCAAGTTGGAGATGTCGTCGCGCGCGACTACGACCCATCGGTGATCGAGCGGAACATCGTCCGGGCCGCCGACCTCGAAGCGTCCGAGCGAATGGTCGCGGTGATTGAGGCGGCGAAAGCGGTCGGTGACAGTGTCGGCAGTACCGTCGAGGTGCGCGCGGACGGCGTGCCGCCGGGACTGGGCGAACCCGTCTTCGACAAACTGGACGCGGACATTGCTAAAGGGATGATGAGCGTCCCGGCGACAAAGGCATTCGAGATTGGCGATGGCTTCGCGGTCGTTGACCGTCGCGGCTCCGAGAACAACGATCCGTTTGTGATGGACAAGAGCGGCACGGTGCGCACGACGACGAATCACGCAGGCGGCATCCTCGGCGGTATCTCAACCGGCGAGCCGATCATCGTCCGGGTGGCAATCAAGCCGCCATCGTCCATCACGAAAGAGCAGATGACGATTGATCGCGTGGGCGATCCCCAGCCGATCAGTGTCGAAGGACGGCACGATCCCTGCCTCGCGCCTCGCGCCGTACCCGTGCTCGAAGCAATGCTCGCGCTCGTCCTCGCTGACCATCTGCTGCGGCAGCGCCTCGCGCGCGTCGCGTGGGAGGATTAGCCGCGATTGGCGAGACGCGTGAAAAAGCGATCAACGCGTTCCAACCCGGCAATGAAGCGGTCCGGTCGCGTGCCGAGGCCGATGCGCAACCGACCTTCCATGCCGAACGCCGATCCGGGGGCGAGCATAACGCTTTCCTCCTCCGCAAGGCGGTTCGCGATGATCTCTGACGGCAGATCGAGATGGTAGTGCAGCAGTCCGAGCAGCCCGCCGCGCGGCTCGACCCACGAGAACATCTCGCCGCGTTCGGCGATGAAGGCCCGCAGCGTTGTGAGGTTCTCCGCGCTGATGGCGTGCGTCCGCGCGAGAATCGCCTCGCGGTTCGCGAAGGTGCGGCAGGCAAGGTAATCGCTGAGGCCGCCGGGGCTGAGTGATGTGTAATCGCGGTAGGACCAGCATCGCTCCACGATCGCCGCCGTTGCCGCGATCCAGCCAAGCCGGATACCGGGGATGCCGAACGGTTTCGAAACCGTCCCGACGCTGATCGCGCGCGGCCCGCGATCGCGGAACGGCGGCGCGAGCGGCACGTCGTCTACCGTGATCCAGCGATACGCTTCGTCTGCCAGGATGTACGCGCCGACTTTTTCGGCGAGTGCGTAGATGCGTTCGCACTCCGCCGCCGAGAGCGCCGACCCGGTCGGATTGTGTGGCGTGTTGACGACAATCATCCGCGTTCGCTCGTCTACCAGTTGCTCTAACGCATCCAGATCGTAGCGATAGGCGGTTTCTTCGCGCAATTCGAGACGCGCCACATCGCAGCCAATCGCCTCCGGCACAGTATAGAGTTGCTGATAGGCTGGATAGACGGCAACGACGTGGTCGCCAGGTTGGAGCAGGGCATTGAAGAGCAGATAATTCGCTTCAATCGCGCCCGTCGTCACGAGCACATCATCGGCGGTCACGCCCTGGTACGTCTCCGCAATCCGCGTGCGGAGTTCGGGCGTACCGCGCGCTTCGCTGTAGTTCAGCGGGAGGTCGAGCAATTCCCGCGTGCGCTTGTCCGGCTCGGCATCGAAGGCGAGCAGTTCGGTGGTCGTCAGCGGGTGGATGCCCGACTCCGCGAGATCGTACTCGACGCGCGTTTCATAGGTCGTCATCCATCGTTCGAGCGCAAACGGTACCAAACGCATTAGGAAGACTCGCTTTCATTCATAAGACTGTGGTGAGATACGCCGCCACCGATCCTTTCCGCCGTCGTGCGTGGATACGACGCCGGAAGCCAGAAGCCGGAGGGCGGAAAATCGAGTGATTCAGGCGGGGACCGCGTGCGGCTCAGGGATGTGATAGCCACGCCGCAACTTCCCCTCGATGGCGAGAGCGATGGCTTCCCGCAACGTTGCCTCGGCAGCGTCTTGCGTATCCTCCGCACCGGCGAGATATGGCCATTCCTCGGCCCGTGCGACGTAGCAACCATCCTCAGTGTCGTATGCCGTGCGGATCGCGTAGGGGCGGGACGCGAGGGTACGTGCGCGCTCCGAAACCTCGATTGCTCGTGTCACGCCGCTCATCGTTTCGTCCCTCCTTGTCACGACGCACCGCGCCGTTGCGCTTCATCAATCGCCTTGATCGCGTCCCGTACATACGGCGCCTTCACGGTGTTGACACCGCCATGCGGCTTCGCGACGTTCACGGTCAGATCGGGGTAGCCCCGATGATGGTAGACAACGTGATGCTGCGTATCGTCGCCATCGAAGTCGTGGTCGCGGAGCATCCCGTCCAGATCATCGAAGCGGACTTGCCTCACGTTCTGCCGGATTCGCTGCTCTCGCTTGTCCCGCTTCATCACTCCGCGCTCCCGATTATATCACCTCGGATGCGCCCACTCGCGGTGAGAAACCGCCCCGCTATATTCGCCCCTGATGGATTTGTCGAGTAGGTAGTCGCCATTTCTTTCTCTTCCTGGCGTCATCGGCGTCTTGGCGGTTCGTTTCATTTGTTCTAATCGAG
>JBBSFO010000276.1:0-6869 GCA_038238655.1 Thermomicrobiales bacterium
ACCGCGCTCATCGGCAGGTGCATGTCCTGGTGGAAGATGAATCCCTTCTCGACCTTGAAGGAGTTCCGTCCTACTTCGACGACCTTGCCGACCTTCTCGTCGTTCGCGTCGTAGACCTCGGCGCCCTTGGCGACTTCGCCCGTCCCGCTGCGCATGCTCATCGTGTGCTCCCCGTCCTTTCGCTCGTTTCCATTCAGCTCCCTGTCACCCAGGGAAAGTACGGCCTTTTAGCCGTTCATTCCGTTTCGGTACCTTCTTTCGCAGGTTCGGTGCCACCTGCGTGGACGCGCTGCGCGAGATCCCCCGCGTCCACCTCCACATGCTGCCGCCTAACCGTCGCCGCGACCGTTTGTTCAACCTGTACCATGCGCTTCGTCACCCGCACTTCCTTGGTGACCATCCGCTGCATCGTCACGACCGGCATCTCCTCGACGATCGGGAAGATCCAGACATCGCCCTCCCGCCGGGGCTCGGCCATCTCACCATCGGCGAGCGGCAGCCCGATCCCCACCTCCTCGATTACCAGCTCCTCATGCGCGGCGACCTGGCTGAGGGAGCGAGGGACCTCCTCGGTCTGTACGCGCAGTCGGATCGTGCCAGCGTCCCGCCAAACCACCCCGGCGCGGAGATCCTCGGCAATGACCGGCACGGTGAACGCGTCGCTGCCTGCGGTCGCCCGTCCTGCTGGCTCGGACTCTCTCGTCCCCTCCTTGGTATCGGTGCGGACCACGATGCGGTCGCGCTCGACCGTCAGGGCACGGCGCGGGATGACCGTGGCGTGCCCGCCCGTCCACGCCACGCGCACGCCCCCCGCAGCGTCAGGGAAGTTGGGGAGGACTTCCGTGATCGTTCCCGCCATGCCCGTGTCCGTCACCACCGCCGCGCCCGTGCGCATCTCCGGTGTCATCTTGCCGGTCCGTCGTTGCTGTTTCGCCATGTCTCTCCGCCTCTCGCTCCATTTCGCCAATCGCCCGATCCGCAAGGGCAACTGCCGTACCACGGGACGGGGCAGGTGAGTGGCATCACCATTGCAGTAGACTCCCCGACGATCCCGGTGCAGCGCGGCACACACCGCGAGAAAGGACAATGCACGATGAGTTTCCTGAACAACCTGAGCGGGGACTTCCTCAAGCGGCTCTCTGGCGGCAACATGGACCCCGCCCAGCCCAACGACCAGCAGGACATGGGACAACTGATGGGTGGCGTGTCGCAGGACGCCTTCCAGCAGCATGCGACCAATGCCCTGTCGCAGGTGGACCCGCAGGAATACCAGAACCACATCATGCCCGGCGTCGGCGGCACCAACCCGCTGGGTGGTCTCGGTACGGGGATGCTCGGCTCGCTGGCCGGCAGCCTGATCGGCAACATGCTCGGAGGCCAAATGGGCGGGGGCATGGGCAGTCTCGCCGGTTCGTTGGCGGGGAGTGTGCTGGGCGGGCAGGCGGGGCAGGGCGGCATCGGCGGGCTGGCCAGCATGTTGGGCCTCAACCACAGCAACCCGCAGCAAATGGACGAACAGGACGTGGCGAAGGTGGCGGCGCACGCGCAGCAGAACAATCCCGGTGCATTGGCGGCGACGGCGGCGCAATACCAGAACCAGCCGGACATCCTGCACGCAATCCTCGGCAACAAGGCGCTGCTCATGGCCGGGGCTGGCCTCGCGGCGGGGGTGATGAGCGGCCAGCTCACGCCCACCTTCTAGCGCGACCGGATCGTCCGCACGGTGGCGGGTGAGCGGTCGTCACACCGGGTATAACGGCACAACGGACACACGGGCCGCCCTGTCGGGTGGCCCATGCTTTCCTGCCATGAGACGTGTGTCCCGACCGGGGGCCGGTCCGGGAATCCTTAGCCGAGCACGCGCTTGGCGGCGGCGGCGATCATCTCCGGATCAATCCCCGGTGCCGTCAACTGTGGCTCCTCCGCCAGTTCCGGCGGGTCGAACCCCTCCGGGATCGTCTCCTCCACCCGCAGTTCCGACCCGTCCTCCGGGTGCGGCCCCTTCCAGATCTTCGCCATCTCGGTGTAGTCCGACGGGCTGAAGCGGAACATGATCTGGTGCAGCCCCTGCTCCTCCAACTTGCGCGCCTCCGGGAACTTCTTGTTGCTGATGTCCGGGATCGGGAAAAGTTTCGACAGGTCTGCCCCCGTCAATTCCTCCAGCGCCTTCGCGTACGCCACGATGTGCACCCCGCCCCGCACCAACAGGTAGCCCACCGCCGCCCGCGCCGCTGGGTCGTCCACCATCTCGTAGACGCGGATCTTGTTCGCCCGCGCGCCGCATTCCAAAAAGAAGTTGTGGATCAGGTCCAGCTTGAGGTTGCCGCTGGAGAAGACGTTCATCCCCGTCCACGGATTGCCCATCGAGTCCACCGGCAGCGCCGTCTGCCCGCTGGCGATGAAGTGGTAGCTGTTGCGTGCGTCCACGGCCGTCTTCAGGGGGGCGACGACGGGGTTGGTGCCCCGCTTTGTCGCGCCGGTGAGCAGGAGGTTGATGGCGTAGGTGATCGTCTCGATGTGGCTCAGTTCCTCGGCGGCGATGTTGGCGATCAGGTCGTAGTAGGGACGGGCCTTGCTCTTGCCACGGAAGTTGAGCAAACCTAGCCAGAGCTTACCCAGCGTCCATGTGCAGTACTGTTGGCAAGAAAACGGTGTCGTCGGCGCAGAACATGACGGTCGTTTTTCCTTGCGGGGAAAGCAATCGTCGAAATGGGACACCGGCAAGGTCGGTCATTTTCTTGCCACCGCAAAAGCAAACCCATGCCGAGGATGTTGTGGCTAAGTCTGGTTGAGCGACTGGAATGTGTAGTTCATCAGGGTGGACAGCTCGCCGAACTTGCCGCCGAGGAGTTCCTGGAGGGCGGCGGCGGAGTCGGGGGACGGGCCCTTCGGCTCGGGGAAGTCGACGGCGATCTTGTCGATGCGCAGGTACATGGTCATCCTCCTCAATAAGGCGGGCCGAGCGCTGCAAGGCGCAACCACCCGCCCGATACAGGCGGGATTCCGCAGGTTGTGTACCAGGGGAGGGCGATCTGGCGGATGTCGGCGAGCGCCCGCTCATCGCGGCTGAACGTGTGGACGTGGCCACAGGCGTCCTGCACGTCGATTGGCAATCGCGCAGGCAAGCCCCGATCACCATCTCCAGCGACGCACTCCCCGTTGCTCGTATACGACCTACGCAGCGCGGCGTAGTGTGGGAGCGCGACCATGATGCTCGAAAAGCCCGATGTGCCGGACGAATCACTCCGTACCTGTCTGCGCGGTCACTTCGGCGTGCGCGCAACCGAGATCGCCTTCCTCCCGGTCGGCAACGACATGGACACCGCCGCCTATCGCGTCGTCGCCGACGATGCCACCGCGTACTTCCTCAAGCTGCGCGGCTGGCGACACAGCGGCCGTTTCGACCCCGCGACCGTGACGATTCCTCGGCTCCTGCGCGACCAGGGTATCGCGCAGATCATCGCCCCGATCCCGACCCGCGCATGCCGACTCTGGGCACAGCTGGACAACTGTGCGGTGATCCTGTTCCCGTTTATATCGGGGCGGAACGGTTTCGAAACACCGCTCTCGGATCGTCAGTGGGCCAACCTCGGTGCAGCCCTACCGGCGATCCATGTGGCGGTCGTGCCGCCGTCGCTCCGCGCGCAGCTCCCGCAGGAGACCTATGCCCCGCACTGGCGAGACCGGGTCAGGGCGCTGCAGGCACAGGTCGAGAAGACAGACTTCGCCGATCTCGTCGCAGCGCAGATGGCGGCAATCTTGCACGAGAAACGTGACGTGATTTCTCACATGGTCGCGCGGGCGGATTCATTCTGCGACACACTGCGTGCGCACCCGCCGACACACGTCCTCTGCCACGCCGACATCCACGCGGCTAATGTCCTGATCGCTGCGGACGGCGCGCTCTCCATCGTGGATTGCGACACCGTCATCTTCGCGCCGAAAGAGCGCGACCTAATGTTCATCGGCGGCGGGGTCGGCGGCGCGTGGAATAGCGCCGAGGAAGAGGCGCGCTTCTACCGGGGATACGGCCAACCCGCCATCGACCCGGCGGCGTTGGCGTATTACCGCTACGAGCGGATCATCGAGGACATCGCGGAATACGGCGAGCGCCTCCTGACGGATGAAGGTGGGGCGGATCGCGCCGCCGGGCTCGATCCGTTCGCCGCACAGTTCGGGCCGAACCGCGTCGTGGAGATCGCGCAGCGAACGAAGCGGGCGTTGGGCGGCGCTGGGGCGAGAGACCAAGGCGCGAGCGCCGGGATACATCAAGCATCGCCAAGAGTCATCTGAGAACCGGAAACGAGCGGGGCGGGAGACGATGGGCACCGAGAAAGGCGTGGATGCGGGCAACGACAAGTCGGCGGACGCGTGGCTGGATGTCCACTTCGCCGCCTGCCGCCCCGAGTACGAGGCAATGCTGCGCTCGGTCGGGCTCCAACCCGGCTGGCGCGTCCTCGACGCGGGGTGCGGCTGCGACTCCTTCCTGCCGCTCATGGCCGCACTGCTCGGTCCCGCCGGGCACATCGCCGCCTATGATCTCGCCCCCGACACGATCGCGACGGTCGAGCGGCGCCGGTGGGATCGGTGGTTGCGCTCCCCTATGCGGATGGCACCTTCGACGCGGTCTGGTGCGTCAACACGTCCCAATACCTCACCGACGAGGAACTAATGACGGCGCTCGGCGAATTCCGCAGGGTCGTGCGCCGGGGCGGGACGGTCGCGCTCAAGGAGTCGGACCGGGCGCTGACGTACTTCCTGCCCGCGCCGCCGCTACTCGTGGCGCACTTGTTCGAGGCGATGGCCCGCGAGGGTGGCGGCACTGCTAGCGCGGCATTCGGAGATGCTGGGGACCCTTTTTGACCTGCCCCATGTGGTCGCCAATGCCGCGCAGTTACTGCGGGATGCCGGGGTCGCGGATCGGTGCGAGGTGGTGGGCGGGGACTTCTTCGCGGCGGTGCCGGAAGGGGGCGACGCCTACATCCTCCGCGCGATCCTGCACGACTGGGAGGACACGGAGGCGACGGCGATCCTGTCGAGTTGTCGGCGGGCGATCGGCGCGGAGGGACGGCTGCTCGTGATCGAGTGGGCGGTCGGCCCACCCAATGAGGGACGGGACGGCAAGTTCACCGCGTACAAGCGCTATCTGTTGTGGCGTGAGGAAGGTCGCTGGCAATGGATGCTCGCCGTGCTGGGAAACGAAGAACGTGAACGCCGTGAAGTGTCGCTGTAGGACTCGTTTTTGAAACACCGCGTTTCGTACGACGCCTCTCTGTGACTTGGCATACTAATTGCATCGGCGGTACTGCCTTTGCTCGACACGATGCGAGGAGAAAGAGTGTCATGATCGCGAACGCACGTACCAGAACCTCCCCCGATCCTCGCTTAGCCTATGGCCTCGCAGGTTATGCCGTTGTTGCTGCCCACTTCGGCCTCCGGTTCGGCACACTTTCCCTCGCACGACCATTCGACCTCGATCTGTCCCGCATCCCGGAGCGATCACAGTTACTGGTAATCCTCTATGCCGGCCACTCAGCAGAAGCGGCCCGATTCACCAACAATAGCCGACTGCACACGGAGCAGTCGTCACGCTTCCTCGCTCTCGCAGAGGCCTTGGCGGGATACACAGGAGCGCTGGATGCGCTGGACGTGCGTCGGGCACGCCTCACGGGGGGCACCATCGTGAAGCAACCGGGGGACTGGGAGGCAGTCGGGGCGCTGGCGGAGCGGCTCATGGCCGGAGAAACGCTCGGCTACTTGACCGCGCGCCAGGTGATCCGATCGGCCTCTGCATCCCCAACGCGCATGCAAGCGACCGGCTAGCGACACAGCCAACTATCATGACCCTCCGCAGCCCGCCACCGACACCACCGACCTCAGACAGCGTGCTTTTGCTCCGCATGATCGGTGATCTACTGCGCGAGCGGGATACGGTGGTGGCGCGGGCGTACGGGATCAGCCGGGAGACGCTCTACCAGTATCTGCGGGCAAGTGATGACAAATGATGTTCGCCTAATCCAAGGGCTGTGATCGGATTAGTGGGAAGGAAACAGCGGGCGAACACGAAAGTTGTTCGCCGGAAGCGGAATAGACTTTGATGCCGCGCACGGCACCACAGGCGAGCGCAGAGAAGCCATTGGTCGCGTATTTGCCGCTCCCGTCCGGGCCGGTGAACCGGCCGTCAGCGGTGTACTCCCGCGAGCGGTTGTACCGTACATTCTGGTCCGATGCCTGCCATTTCCCAACGATGGGGTTCGCCGCAGCGGCAGTGGACTGCGTAAGTCCTAAGGACTTACGCAGTTGCAGGGAGGGTGTACCACGGATGGGCAAGGTAGCGCCGCACGGCGGGCCGGATGATCGCCTCCTTCGCCCGGCCCCAACTCACTCCCGTCCGCAGCCGGTGCCATTCCAGCCGCATAAAGGCGCGAATCGCCATGCCGATATGATTGCGCTGCGCCCGCCCCGCCCGCACCATCGCCCGCTCCACCCCACATTCCTGCTTCAACGCCCGGTGATAGACCTCGATCCCCCAGGAAAACTCGGCATACTTCAGTCGTTCCAGTTCCTCCATCGCCACATCATTGGTCGCCCAGTGTTCCGTCTCACCGTCCGGGGTGACGATCCGGAACACGCGAATCAGCCCATACTCCTTCAACCAGACCACCGTGCCCGTCGCGGCGATGTCGCACGCCGCAACTGCTCGATTCCCCGTCCGATCCGGATTGACGAGCCGATTCCCTTTCAAGCGCGTCAGCCAGCGCCAGCCGCAATCGCGGATCAGCCGCAGGTTGTCGATCGAGGCGTACCAACCGTCGAAGAGCACGCACGCGGGCGCGAAGCCCCGCTGCTTGGCGGTCAGGAGCATCGCG
>JBBSFO010000277.1:0-6866 GCA_038238655.1 Thermomicrobiales bacterium
ACGTGCATCTGAACCGGCTGATCACCGAGCATGACGCCAACATCATCTATCTGGCCGGACCCGGTCACGGCGGCCCGGCGCTGCTCGCGAATGTCTACCTCGAGGGAACCTATTCGGAGATTTACCCGGACATCGCGCGGGACACCGGCGGCATACAGCGACTCTTTCGTCAGTTCTCCACGCCCGGCGGCGTGCCGAGCCATGTCAGCGTGCAGACACCCGGTTCGATCCACGAGGGCGGTGAACTCGGGTACGTCCTCACCCATGCCTTCGGCGCGGCCTTCGACAATCCCGACCTGATCGTCGCCGCTGTGGTCGGCGATGGTGAGGCGGAGACGGGGCCGCTCGCGGGTTCGTGGAAGGGCACGAGTTTCCTCAACCCGGCGCGCGACGGCGCGGTGCTCCCCATTCTCCACTTGAACGGGTACAAGATCGCCAACCCCACGGTGCTCGGCCGTGCGGACGATGCCGACGTGCGCGCCCTGATTGAGGGAAACGGCTACGAGGTGCATTTCGTCGCGGGCGACGACCCGGCGCGTATGCATCAACAATTCGCGGCGACACTCGACACCTGCTATGCGAAGATCCGCGCCATCCAGCAGGACGCCCGCGCCAATGGCGTCTCCGGGCGTCCGCGCTGGCCGGCCATCGTCCTGCGCTCGCCCAAGGGGTGGACGGGGCCGAAGGAAGTGAACGACCTGCCCGTGGAGGGGACCTTCCGCGCCCATCAAGTGCCGCTGGCGGACGTGCGCTCCGACCCGACGCAGCTCACGATGCTCGAAGAGTGGATGCGCGGCTATAAGCCGGAGAAACTCTTCGACGCGGACGGCGCGCTGATCGCCGAACTCGCCGCCCTCGCGCCGACGGGCGACCGCCGGATGGGGGCGAACCCACACGCCAACGGCGGCAAATTGCTCGTGGAACTCGCGATGCCGGATTTCCGCGACTATGCGATCCCCGTCGCGAAACCTGCCACCGAGCATCATGAATCCACCCGCCAACTCGGCCAGATGATGCGCGACATCTTTACGAAGAACAAGACCGCCGCGAACTTTCGCCTCTTCTCCCCCGACGAGGCAAACTCAAACCGGCTGGGCGATGTCTTCACGGTCGAGAACCGCTGCTTCGTCGGCACGACGCTCGATATTGACGACCACGTCGCGCCGGACGGCCGCGTGCTGGAAGTCCTGAGTGAGCACCTGTGCGAGGGGTGGCTGGAAGGCTATCTCCTGACTGGGCGCCACGGGCTGTTCGCGACCTACGAATCGTTCGCGATGGTCTCCGCCTCGATGACGGTGCAGCACACGAAGTGGCTCGAGGAAGGGATCACCCTCCCCTGGCGCGAGCCGGTCGCCTCGCTCAACATCCTCCTCACGTCCACCTGCTGGCGCAACGACCACAACGGTTTCAGCCATCAGGGGCCGGGTCTGATCGACGTGATGCTCTCCAAGCGCGGCACGGTGGCGCGCATCTATCTGCCGCCGGACGCCAACTGCCTGCTGGCGACGGCGGATCACTGCTTCCGCAGTCGCGACTATGTGAACCTGATCGTCATTGACAAGCAGCCCCAACTCCAGTGGCTGGATATGGACGCGGCGATCGCGCACTGCGCGCGCGGTGCGTCCGTCTGGCAGTGGGCGAGCAACGACGCGGATGGTGAGCCGGATGTCGTGCTCGCCTGCGCGGGCGATACACCGACCCTTGAGACGGTGGCGGCGGCGTGGTGGTTGCGCCAGCACATCCCGGAAATGAAGGTGCGCGTCGTCAACGTGGTGGACCTGATGGCACTCTTCCCGCCCGAGGCGCACCCGCACGGCATGAGCCACACGGGGTTCGAGGAACTGTTCACCTCGGACAAGCCGGTCGTCTTCGCCTTCCACGGCTACCAGCGTGCGATCCACGAACTCGTCCACGGGCGGGCAAACGCCGACCGCTTCCATGTGCGCGGCTTTCAGGAGCAGGGAACCACCACAACGCCGTTCGATATGGTCGTGCTGAACGGGATGAGCCGCTACCATCTCGCCGCCGAGGCATTGCGACGCACGACGCACATCTTCAATCGCGCCCCGGCGCTGATCCAGGAGTGCGACACCCTGCTCGCCAAAGCCGTCGCCTACTCGCGCGAGCACTTCGAGGACCCGCCCAATATCAGCAACTGGACCTGGGATGAGATATAAGGAGAGTTCATCGGGGATGAACCGAACCATCTTGACGTATGTGGCATGTACCGATGTCCGAGATCGGTGTTTCCTCATGCATGCTACCTCACCGCAGACCGGGGTGAGGCTGTCGTAGCGGATCGTCAGCGGGCGAGGAGTTCATTGACTGCGGCTTTTCTCGCCCGTTGGGCCATAGGCTTTGAGCGGGTGGAGGACAATACGCCGCGACCGAAGCCGATGAAACGCGGAACGTCTTGCAGTCATCTGCCCATCACGCCGCCCGCGATCGACTCAGTGCGTGATCGCGGGCCGTGCATGATTAGAAGAGGAGGACCGGATGGAGAAACAGGCCGTGGCGCGGATGCCGGCCCAAGACACACTCACACAGCTGCACGGCTCCCAGCAGAGCTTGAGCCAGCCCGAAGTCGCCCGGCGCCGCATCACCGTTGCGTGACAGTCGGTTGAAGTCTGGCGAGGTTGGTACGGATTTGGCACGCGCACGCATCCGACGTGATGCCTTTGTGACGACCAAACGGCGATAGTACACCCAGGAGCAGTCGAGCAAGGATGTCGTCGGTTCGCGTTGCCGCTGCTTTCGTCCGGCTGATCGGCGGGCGACGACGATCGGCGTGTTAAGGAGGCAAGGTATGCGTTTCGAAGACAATCTGCGCACGATCGTCGGGTCGCTGGCGCTGGCCCAGCGACAGACGTGGCAGAGCGACGAACAGGCACGAAATGTGGTTGCGTTCCATGGGCCCTACCTGCTGCGGCGCTTCGCCGACCTGGCTGCCGCATTTGCCGCGCCCGCGCTACGCTCGGGTCAGGGGGCGATCTCCGCGCGTCGCGACGCCCACGGCTATCACACCGTCGAGTTCGTCGCCAACGACCTGCACATCGTCCTCGAAGTCATCGAAGGCGACGCTCATCTCTTCTGGCTCGCCGGCGGCAAGACCGATGATCGCCCAATCGCCATCGGGACGCCCAATGCGACGATTGATGGGATGCTCATCGATGCCGTATCCGCCTATGCGAAGACACGCCCAGGGGTTGACCCCACCGCCGATGAGGGCGTGACGACGAAGGAGGCCCAACATGTTTAGTGGCATCACCGTCCCGCTCGACGGTTCGCCGCTCGCGGAGAGCGCCCTCCCGTACGCCCTAGCGCTGGCGGACGCGATGGGTATGCCGATGACGCTCGTCCATGTCGTGCCGCGTGGCTATCACGCGCTCGACTACGCGTTGCGCTACGACGCCGCCGGTGAGGCGGCGGCACTCGCGCAGGCGGGCCGGGAACTGGAGGCGCGAGCGAGCGCGCTGATCGGCCACGAGCGACCGGTTGATACGTACGTCGCCGTCGGCGACGCCGCCGAGGAAATTCTGCGCCACGCCGAACGAAGCGCCGACCGGTGCATCGTCATGGCCACGCACGGCGCGGGTGGCGTGCTGCACTGGGCGTTCGGGAGCGTCGCGCGCAAGGTGATCACCGGTGCGACCGTGCCGACACTCGTCGTCCGGCCCCGTGCTGTCCCCGAGCGGCCGGAGGAACCCGCGCCGATCAAGAATATCCTCGTTCCGCTCGATGGCTCCGACCTCGCACGCGAGGCGCTCACGCTCGCGAAGACGATTGCAAGGCCTCTCCGGGCCACAGTGACGCTCGCCCGGATTGTCCCGATCCCGACGGTGATGTACATGGCCTCCCCGTACACGCCGATGATGACGCAACCGTACTTCGACGAAGCAATCGCGGCGCAACGGGAGGCGGCGGTCGCCGACCTGGATGCAATCGTGGGGGACCTGCGGACAGCGGGTATCACCGCGACGGCCGTCGTGCAGTCCGGCAGTCCGGCAAACCAGCTGCTCGATCTGCTCGCGGACGGGCACTACGACCTCGTCGTGATGTCGTCGCATGGCCAGACGGGCATCAAGCGGTGGGCGCTCGGCAGCGTGGCGGAACGGCTCGTGGAAGCGTCGCACACGCCGGTGCTGATTGTGCGTGCCGCAGCACCATCAACCTCCGCAGCGTGAGCGCAGTGCGACACGGCAGGTTGGTACGGATTTGACACATCAGCGGGCGGTGCGCAACGCCGTTGTGACATCAGGCGCGCGAAAGTATAGCTGGGAATCGGCAAGTGGTTCCCGTCGCGCACCGCGCCGGACTGTCCGGGTCGAAATACGCAAAGGAGCCGGAGATGCCTTTCATCCAGACCTTACGCCAGATTGTTGCCGACCAGACCGAGGCGGTCGAGCATCGCGACGATGCTGATGCACAGGCTGCCACAATCCTTACCCACTTCGCACCGCATCTCTTGCGGCGGCTCGCGGAGGTTGCGGCGGTCTTCGATAGGCCCGGCCTCCACTCGGGGCAGGGAGCGATCCTCGCCTACCGCAGCCGCGCCGACGGGTATCGCGCCGTCGATTACGACGCGTCGGACCTCTCCATCGCATTCGATGTTATCAATGGCGAGGCCCACTTGCGATGGCGCGCCGGCGATGAGACGGACGATCGGCGCATCACGATGGAGACACCGGAAGTCGTGATCGACACGGCGCTGCTGGATGCCGTCTCCGCGCACGCGAATCGCCGCGTTGCGCCTGTCACCAGATGAGCATGGCGTGACCCGCCGCAAGGAGTCTCCGATGTTCACCCATATCCTTGTTCCTCTTGACGGTTCGCCGCTCGCGCAGGGTGTGCTGCCGTACGCCCTCGCCCTCGCCTCGGCTATGGACACACCAATCACGCTCCTCAGCGTCGTGCCGCCCATGCAGATGCTCCCCGATTACTACATCCCGTACAATGCCGCGACGGAAGCGGTGCAACTCGCCGCAGTGGGTGACGCCCTCGATATCCTCGCGCAGTCGCTCCGCGCCCACGGCCCGCGGGTCACGACCGCCGTTGCCGTCGGCGATGCCGCCGATCAGATCCTCCGGTACGCGGAAGAGAATGGCGTCGACGCGATAGTCATGGCCTCGCACGGGCGCGGCGGCGTATTTCATTGGGTGTTCGGCAGTGTCGCGCGCAAAGTGATCACCGCCGCGAGTGTGCCGACGCTGGTAGTGCGCACGAAGGATGTGCCGGAACATCCGGAGACGCCCGCAGCCATTCGCAGCATCCTCGTCCCGCTCGACGGTTCCGAACGGGCGGAGGCGGTGCTCCCGCTCGTCACGGCTCTGGCCCGGTCATGTGGGGCGTCGGTGACACTCGCTCGCATCGTCCCATTCCCCGGCGGTATCTATTTCGGTTCGCCGTACGTGCCCATGGTCGCTCCGGACACCTTCGATCAGGAGATAGAGGAGGCGCGCGCTGCGGCGCGCGTGTATCTCGTCTCGGTCGCGGAGCGACTGGGGCGTGCAGGTATCGCCGTCGAAACCGTCGTGCGCAGCGGTGAACCGGCGAGCCACCTGCTCATCCTCATGGAGGAGGAGCAGTACGACCTCGTCATCGCAGCGACGCATGGTCGGACAGGCATTACCCGCTGGGTGATGGGCAGCGTCGCGGAGCGCCTCGTCGAGGCGTCGCACACGCCGGTGCTGCTCATCCGCTCGGCGACGCAGGCTGGGATCGAAGGATCCGCGGACGTACCGGTTGGAGCGATTCGCGATACCGCAAGCGTCGCAGGTTGAGCGGCACGTCACCGCAGGCGACGGTCGCCTTTGGCATCGCGCGCTTGATCGCGTGACGCGGATTGCGACGGTTTTGCCACCCCCCATGCCGCATCGCGACGGGTCTGCGACGCCTCCAAGCGTACCGTGATTATGCGGGGCCGAATGGCCTTCGCCCAGACGTAAGGAGCGCACGCGATGATGTACAACGGTAGTGGCTATGGAGGAAACTGGGGCTGGATGCTTGTCAGCATGGCCGTCACGCTGGTGTTCCTGGCGGGATTGATCTGGATCATCGCCCGCCTCGTGACGGATGGCAAGCGGCGCGATGATCGTCCGACCGCCCCGCACGAGCCGGATGCGCTCAGCGTCCTTCGGCGGCGGTATGCAGCGGGCGAACTGGACGAGGCCGAGTACGAGCACCGGCGGCAGGTGTTGCTCGGTAGTCTGTAGCGTCGCGACTGTTCGTTACACCCATGCATCGCCGTTGCACGATCGCGGCGGCGATCCGCCCAGGAGCGAGCAATGCCGGATCAATCCAGCGCCACACACCAGAGCATGATCGAGCGGATACCGAGAAGCGACGAGCAGGCCGTGCCCGTACCGCAGTCGGCACATCGCGCGCCCGAAGCCGTCGAGCGAGCGGAACAGCGCCGGATGTTCGTGCTCACGACCGCCTGTCTCGTCGCCTTGCTGACAGGATGGGTCGGGAGCGGACTCGGCGTGATCCCGGCGCCTGTGGCGGTCGGATGCTATCTCGTCGCGTACGTGGCGGGTGGCTGGTATCCTGTGCTCGGCATGGTGACCGCGCTGCGGCAGCGGACGCTCAATGTGAACCTCCTGATGGTACTCGCCGCGCTCGGTGCGGCCGCCGTCAACCAGTGGCGCGAGGGCGCGATTCTCATGTTCCTCTTCTCCCTCAGCGGTGCGCTCGAGCACTACGCGATGGGCCGCAGCCGCCACGCGATCCGGGCGCTGATGAAACTCAGCCCGGAGCGGGCGCTTGTCCGGCGGGCGGGCGTGGAACAGACGGTGCCGGTGGAGGCGTTGATCGTCGGCGATGTCGTCATCGTCCGGCCCGGCGAGCGGATTCCCGCGGATGGTGCG
>JBBSFO010000278.1:0-6853 GCA_038238655.1 Thermomicrobiales bacterium
CCTCGCACAGATCGCCGCCGAAACCGGCGACCGTTTCGATGTTGCCCCGGCGCAAGAAGCGGCGGCCCGTTTCGGTGCGGTCGCCGAGCAGTTGGAGCAGACCCGGCAGCGCCTTGCAGCATCGGGGAGCGTCGAGCAGCGGCGCACGCTCGACGCGGGGTTACTGCGTCTCAGCCGCATCCTCAACCCCGCGCTCTACACCGTCAGCGGCGCGTACGATCAAGACCCGGCCTTGCAGGTGCCGCTCCTGCCCGGCCTCAGCCGTGCCGCCGCGCTACGGACACTCGATCCGGCGAGCGATGCGGCTGGCTTCCTCACTACCCGCCTCGTCCGCGAGCGCAACCGCATCGTGGACGCCTTGGAAGCGGCGACGGTGGAGGCGAATCGGATCGGGTTGGAGGTAGGGAGGGGAACCTAACCTCCCGACCCCCTTTCTTAACAGGAAGGGGAAGCGCACCTCCGAAAGATCAAGGTGTTACGGGGAACGTCACGGCACTCTAATTGAGTCACCCCTCCTTTTAGAGGAGGGGCCGGGGGAGAGGTACACATGCTCGAAACCACGATGCTCGACGCGATCAATGCCGACCGGATGATGCGCGATGTGGAATTTCTCAGTACGCTCCAGCGGCACGCGGGGACAGAGGATGAGGCGACTGCGTTCCGCTACATCGCCGAGCAGTGCCGCGCGGCGGGGATCGAGGATGTGCGCGAATACGCCTTCGATGCGTTTCTTTCCTTCCCAATTAAGGGAACGCTTACCATAGACGGCATCGGCCCTGTCAAGACAAAGACGCGCGCCTTCGCCACGTCCACGAACGGCGAGGAAATCAGCGGTGAGGTCGTCTTTGTGCCAACGAAGGGGGGCACTGCACTCTTCAGCGGCGACGGCTCGCACGACTACGACGACATTGATGTGCGCGGCAAGATCGTCATCTCCGACCGAGGGAGGCCGGACACGATCCTCGCCGCCGGGCGGGCTGGGGCGCTCTGCCACATCCACTACTGGGCGAGCGACGAAGACGCCATTCACGAACAGATCACGACGACAATCTGGGGCACGCCGACACCCGAGACCATCGGCAGGCTGCCGATCATCCCGTCGCTCGGCGTAACGCGCAACGACGGCCTGCGGATCGCCGAGGCGGCGAAGCACGGCGGACTGCGCGGGGCATTCAGCACGGTCATCCAGACCGAATGGCGGCGCGTTCCCATCGTCGTCGCACATATCCCTGGACGCTATTCGGACGACTTCGCCTTTGCCAATGGGCATGTAGACTCGTGGTACCACGGCACGACGGATAACGCGACGGGCAACGCCGCCTGCCTCGAACTTGCCCGTGCCGCCTGGCAGGCGCGGGACGAACTGGCGCGCGGGGTGCGCGTCGCGTGGTGGACGGGCCATTCGCAGGGGCGGTACGCGGGCAGTACGTGGTACGCAGACAATTTCTGGGAAGACCTGCATGACCACGCGATCATCAACATCAACATAGATTCTCCCGGTGCGCGAGGGGCGACGCGCTATGACGTCGTGACGATGGGTGCGGAGACGGAGCGGTTCGGGCAGCAAGTCGTCCACGACCTGACCGGTCAGCACGCCGAGGCGGAGCGACCGACGCGGGCGGGGGATCAATCCTTCTGGGGGCCGGGCGTGCCTTCCCTGTACATGCTTCTTTCCAATCTGCCGAAGGAGCAATGGGCGGTGGTCGGTGGTTGCGGCATGAACTGGTGGTGGCATACCGAGGCGGACACCGTCGAGACCGCCGACCGCGACATACTCGCCCTCGACACGCGCATCTACGCCGCGACGCTCGCGCGGCTCTGCGGCGGGCCGGTACTGCCCTTCACGCTCGCAGACGCGGCGCGCGAAATTGACGATCTGCTTGCCGATTACGAAAAACAGGCGGCGGGTCGCTTCGATCTCGCCCCGGCGCGGGCGCGGGCAGCGGAAGCGATCCGCGCCACGGAGGAACTGGACGCCCGTGCGCGTTCGCTCATCGAGCGAAACGCACGCCCGAACGATTCCGAGGCTCGCACCGTCGTGGAGGCCCAGAAAGCGGTATCGCGTGCGCTCGTGCCGTTGCGGTACACGGCGGGCAACCGCTTTGACCACGACGCGGCGATGCCCGCGCCCGCCTTGCAACTCTTGCGCGATATCCCGCTCCTCGCGACACTGCCAATGGAGAGCGACGAGGCCCGTTTCCTCGCGACTGCACTCGTCCGCAAGCGTAACGCCGTCTGCGACGCATTGCGGGAAGCGGCGACGGCGGCGATGGCTTATACCGTCTCAACCCTCTTCCCGCGCGGAAGGGGGAAGAAGGGGCGGGAGCCTTCATAAGAGCGGAGCGTTTCGGGACAAGGTACGGTGATGCGATCCATCAGAATTCCCTCCATTTCGGGAGGGGGTAGGAGAAGGTAAACATGCCATTGTTAACGTTAACCGCCGATGACGTGTTGACCACGACCCGCTCGGTGCGGAAGCGGCTCGATTTTTCCCGGCCGGTGGAGCGGGAAGTCGTGGAGGAATGCCTGCGGATCGCGCAGCAGGCACCGACAGGAAGTAATCGCCAGGGATGGCAATTTGTCGTTGTGACGGATGCCGGGAAGCGTCGCGCGATCGCTGATCTCTATCGCAAGGGCTGGGAGCGGTACCGAAGCGCCGGGAGCACGACCTATGACGACCCGAACCGAGCCGCAACGCAGGCGCGCGTCAGTGATTCGGCGCAATACCTCGCGGATCATTTCCACGAAGCGCCTGTCTTCGTCATCCCCTGCATCACGGGACGGACGGACGGGCAGCCCGCGAATGTGCAGAGCGGCGTCTTCGGTTCGATTCTCCCGGCAGCATGGAGTTTCATGCTCGCCGCGCGCGCGCGGGGCCTCGGCACCTGCTGGACGACGATCCACTTGATGCACGAGAAGGAAACGGCGGAGGTGCTCGGCATTCCGTACGACACGGTGATGCAGGTCGCGCTCACCCCGGTCGCCTACACCCTGGGCACCGACTTCAAACCCGCCCCGCGCGAACCGCTCGCGTCCACCGTTCACTGGGATCAATGGTAGAAACCGGGGAGAACCGCAGAGGCGTAGAGGACGCAGAGGAACGCAGAGAAGGGGAGAGAAAATGGTTGACAAGGAAAGACAATGCTCCTTCTCTCTTAGTCTTTCCTCTGCGCCTCTGCGCCTCTGCGGTTCAATCGTTTGTTAGCCTGAAGGAGGGGAATTATGGCACCGGCGACGACGGAATGGCGGGGCGGCGAGGCGGAGGAGAAATTTCTCGGCACGTTGAGCACGGAGATGCCGTGGGAACTGATTCACGAGTTCGCCAATTATGTGCGCGAGTCGGGCACGGAGGGTGAGCAGCAGGCGGTGGACGCGATCACGCGGCGGCTGACGGCGTGGGGCATTCCGCACACCGTCCACCACCCGCGCTGCTTCATCAGCCTGCCGCGCGGTGCGACGGTGTCGGTCACGCTGACGGATGGCACGTCGCGCACGCTGCGCGGCACGACGCCTGGCTTTGCCGTCCCGACGGGCGACGCGGGGATCACCGGGCAGGTAGTCGCGGTGGAGGCGGCGCATGCGTCGAGTGTCAATACGATTTTCACCTCCGGCCTCGGCAACGCGCTCGAAGGGCAGGACCTTACCGGCAAGATCGTCGTATTGGGGGGCATGCCCTTCCCCGCGCGGATCGGCGATTTGACGAAGGCAGGAGTTGCCGCCGCAGTCTTCACCAGCCCCGGCACGAATGTCCACGAGGGCATCTGCACGCCGATCTGGGGCACGCCGGACCTTGACACGAATGGCGCGATGCCGACCTTGAGCATTGCCGAGGTCAATAAGCCGGACGGTACGTGGCTGATGGAGCAGGCGCGTGGCGGTGTGGTGCGCGAGGTAACGGTGCAGGCGAACCTCGAAACGCGCTGGCGGGAAATTCCCGTCACGGTCGCGGAAATCCGTGGGGCGGTCGTACCGGACGAGTTCGTGCTTGTCCACGGCCACCTCGATTCGTGGGGCGAGGGGATCGGTGACAATGCGACGGGCGATGCGACGCTGCTCGAACTTGCACGAGCCTTGCACGAGAACCGGCAAAATCTCGCGCGCAGCGTGCGGATCGCCTGGTGGAGTGGCCACTCGCACGGTCGGTACGCGGGCAGCACCTGGTACGCAGACACCTTCGGATTGGACCTGATCGAGCACTGCGTCGCGCAGGTGAACTGCGACTCCCCCGGCTGCCGCTGGGCAACGGAGTACCGCAACCTGTCGTATACGCCCGACCTCGGCGCGTTCACACAGGCGGTGATCCGGGACATCACGGGCCTCCCGGCGGAGGGCGAGCGACCGCCGCGCGCGGGTGATTACTCGTTCAACAACCTCGGCATCTCCGGTACCTTGATGCTCTCCTCGACGATGCCGCAGTCGGTCGCGGATGAGCATACCTACTACGCCGTCGGCGGCTGCGGCGGTAACATCGCCTGGCACACTGTGGACGACACCCTCGAAATTGCCGACCGTGACAATCTGGAGCGGGACATCAAGGTCTACGGTGGAGTCGTCTGGCGGCTGGCGAACGCGCCGGTGCTGCCACTCGATCTCGCGGCGGCGGGTACGGACATTAAGGGAAGCCTGAGTCACTGCCAGCAGGCGCTCGGCGACCGCTTTGATCTCGGCGAGGCCATCACGGCGGCGGATGCGTTTATTGCCGCCGCATCGGCATTTGCGCCGAGTGCGGGCGACCCCGCCGCCGGGCAGGAAGCGAACCGCCGCCTATTGCGCGCGGGCCGGGAACTGACGGGCCTGAATTTCGCGCAGCGCGGCTGGTTCCGGCAAGAACCCGCCCTCGATGTCCCGCCCCTCCCGGACCTCGCGGCGGCCGTCTCCGCCTTTACCGAAGCACCGGATGACAGCCATACGGCGGGCGTCGCCCGCACGTCGCTTGTCCGCGCCCGCAACCGCGCAATTTGGGCACTTCGGGAGGCAGCGCGGGAACTGGAAACGGCCTAACCCTTAACCCCCTTCCGTCACTCGGCGTGGGAAGGGGGAGCAAGACTCTGGGAGAACACGATGTTTAGCTGAACATCACGGCATTCGCATGAGACACCCCCTCCTCGCGGGAGGGGGCCGGGGGGTAGGTATGAGTCACGATACGCTGATCACCAATGGGCGGATCATTGATGGCACGGGCAATCCGTGGTTTCACGGCGATCTGGCAATCGAAGGGGAGCGGATCGTCGCGATCGCGCCGCCGGGCAGGATAGACCCCGCATCGGCGGGCACAGTCGTGGACGCGGCGGGGATGGTCGTTGCACCGGGGTTCATTGACATCCAGAGTCATTCGATCCTGCCCTTTTTCACCGATACGCGCTCGCTCTCGAAGATCACGCAGGGTGTGACGACGGAGATCATGGGCGAGGCGTGGACGCCCGCGCCCTTTGGCGGGCGGATCGAGGCGCCCTTCCGCACCAGTTTCTTCGGCGGCACGGAGGAGTGGGACGCGAAGGCGCGAGAGTGGACGCGCTTCCGCCACTGGTTGGAGGAGTTGGAGGCGCGCGGCGTGTCGGTCAATGTCGGCTCGTTTATCGGCGGGGCGACGGTGCGCGAGTACGGCAAGGCGCAGGAACTCGGTCCGCCGAATGCCGACGAACTGGCCGCGATGTGCAAAGTGACGGCAGAGGCGATGGAGGACGGCGCGTTCGGCGTCGCGACGGCGCTCATTTACCCGCCCGGCGCTTTCGCTGGTACCGAAGAACTGGTCGAGGTCGCGAAGGTGATCGGGCGATACCACGGCGTCTACATCACGCACCTCCGCTCCGAGGGCGACCGCTTTTTGGAAGCGCTGGAAGAAGCGATCGAGATCGGCACGAAGGGCAATTGCGCCGTCGAGGTCTATCATCTCAAGGCGACCGCACCGCGCAACTGGCACAAGATGGCCGAGGTGATCGCGCGGATTGACCGGGCGCGCGCCGAGGGGCTGGACATCACGGCGGACATGTACCCGTATATCGCCTCCGGCACCGGCTTGACCGCCTGTTTACCCCCATGGGCGGCGGCAGAAGGGAAATTGTTCGACAACCTGCGCGACCCGGCGATGCGCGCGCAGATTCGAGAGTCGGTGATCAATCCGGGCGCGGTCTTCGAGGCGCGCGTCAATCTCGCCGGGCCGGATCGCGTCATGCCCATCGGCTTCCGCAAGCCCGAGAACATGCAATACGCCGGGATGCGCCTTTCCGAGATCGCGCGGGTGCGCGAAGAGGAGTGGATTGACACGCTGATTGACCTGATCGTGAGTGAGGAGCAATCCATCTCCACGATCTATTTCATGATGACGGAGGATAACCTGGCGCTCCAGTTGCAGCAGCCGTGGATCAAGATCAGCACCGACGCCGGTGGGATTGACCCCGCGAATGCGACGGGGCTTGTCCACCCGCGCGCCTACGGCACCTATACGCGCGTCCTCGGCAAGTACGTGCGCGAAGAAAAGGTGATCCCGCTCGAAGATGCGATCCGCAAGATGTCCTCCGCCGTCGCCGATCGCCTTTTTCTGCGCGACCGTGGCGTGTTGCGTGACGGCCACTACGCCGACGTGATCATTTTCGATCCCGAGACGGTCGGCGACCGCGCCACCTTCACCGATCCGCACCAACTCTCAGTCGGCGTGCGCGACGTTTGGGTGAACGGTACGCGCGTCCTCGCCGATGGCGCGCACACGAACGCCACACCAGGCAAATTCGTACGTGGGCCGGGAGCGGTGTAAAGGGAAGCGTGGGTGCGAGCCCCCCCGCCCGATGCGGTATGATGGCCCGCGATGATTTTGGTGATTATGCCGAGGAGGAATGTGTGGCGGAAATGGAGCGGA
>JBBSFO010000279.1:0-6847 GCA_038238655.1 Thermomicrobiales bacterium
CTCATAATACCCTACTAGGGTCTTGTGCTAGTAGGGGAAGACGAGCGCCTTGATCTGCAAGGCGTCCGCCTTCCCCAGCAGTCGGTTGATGTACAGACAGATCGTGTGCGCCGTCAGTTTGCTTGCCAGCCGCGCACACAAGCCCCCGAAGGTATGGGCATGGTTCTTCCCGATCCGAAACTGATCCGCCAACTGGTCGTTGACCGTCTCGATCACTTGCCGCATCCCGTTAAGCAACCGGGTGAACGCCGGATCACGTTGCGGCGTTTGGTTGCTCCGTAGCGGCGTCACCAGCCTCACCTGTCGTTCTGCCTGCAACGCTTGCGCCAACGGCGCGCTGATGTACCCCTTGTCCCCGAGCACCACCCGATCCCATTCCTCCCCCAGCAGCTCGGGCGCGATCGTGCTGTCATGTGCGCTGGCGGCAGCGAGCGAGAAGTTGCGGATCACCCCGGTCAGCGTCACCACGAGATGCAACTTGTAGCCGAAGATCGTCTGCTTTTTGGTCGTCACCCGCCCGTAGTCCGCCCCCGCATTGCGCCAATAGCGCGCGCTCGCCGCGCCGGGCACGAGATGGAAGCCGATCACCGGCACGGGCAGCGAGTCGATCACCAAGTAGCGATCTTGTGCGTAGTCAAGCTGGGTAAGCAGTCGTTGCCGGATCACGAGCAACGCATCGGTGAGGGCCCGCCGTCGTCGGTTGAAGCGGGTGCGATCAGGCACGTGCGGGAAGAGATCGCGATGCGACTGCCACTGACTGATCGCTTCGGTCTCCTCGTCCCAGCCCATACATTCCTCCACTAACACCATCGTCAACAGTTCGCTATTGCTGCAAGCGGATCGTTCGCCGCGCGGTTTGAGGTCGGCGGGCAGTTGCTCCAAGAGGTCATCGATGAGGATCAAGGTGACGAGACAGAAGTCAGCGAAATCGGTTACGATCATCATGTTCTCCGGTTGGGTGCGGATCGGTTTCAGCAACCTAATCCTGATCCAATCGCAGGACATTCGTCAACTAGCACAAGACCCTAATAGGAAATATTAGAGTCATTCTATCTCATGCGTGCGATCAGCATTCGCCGCATAATCGACACAGGCGCGAATATCCTGCTCGGTCAGATAGGGGAAATCCGCCAATATCTCGCCAGGCGTCATGCCGACTGCAAGATACGAGAGCACATCGTATATGGTGATATGCATGCCGCGAATGCACGGCTTTCCGCCACGCTTTCCCGGTTCGATAGTGATGATGGATTGATACGATGCGCTCATGCGGTCTCCTGAACGGTAGGCATGAAGGATTATATCATCAGGCGAATCCTCCTCATGGGTCAACGCATATACGCGACGGTGAAACTGGCGCGATCCGGCCCGATCGTCTGCGGCTGCGCGACGGCCTTCCCGTGCTGCCGGAGCGCCAGCGGAGTCGCGCCGAGGTCCGCGACACTTCTTACTACGCCGCCGACGGTGGCGGTCGCTTCGGTGAAGGTGACAGAGCCGAAGTTCGCAATTGCCGGATCGCTGACGCCGTCTATCGCCGGCACCTCCTCAATCCATTCCGCCGAGCATTTGCAGGATTGGTAGGTGGTCGTCAACTTCAGTTGTTGGTTGGTCGTCCGGTTTTCGAGCAGCACGGTCCACTCGTTGCTACTCGTGTTCGTGATCGTCACACTGAAGAGATCGCCGGGGTTTGCCGGGAGACGCCGAGGCGAGAGACCGAGGCTATCGTCGGGCAATATCTCGACCCATGCGTAATAGGTCGGCACGCCGTTCTCGATGTCCTGCTCCGTACCCGCCTGAATGAGGTCCTGCGTTGTCGTGCCGCCGATGCCCACCCACGTGGCGGCGTAGCCGGTCATGGGCGGTGCGGTGACCGCTGGAATGATCCAAGCCGCATGCACCGCTGTGACATTCTTCGTGTCTACTTCGTAGCCGGACCAGTTCAGCGTCGGCGCTGCGGTAATCACGGTAGTTGTCGGTGCCGGGGTGGTGGGCAGGGGCGCGGCGCTCGCCCCTCCGTACCGCCACTGGTAATACTGGCGTCCGACATTGCCCATTTCCACGAGGTAGGCCGCCGGGTTCGTTGCCGTGTAGGTGAGCACGCGCCGCTCGAAGACCTGTACCAGCACCAGTCGCGGCGTCCCAGCGATTTTCACCGTTGTGAAGAATGGTTCGGAGCGCGCGTAGCCGGTGATCTGCAGACCTGCCGTCGCGCGGTAATCGGCAAACGCCTTCGGCACGTTGTGCCTGGTCGCATCGTCGTAAACCGCGAAGGTGGCGGGTGCGGTGGCACTGGCCGTGCCGACGGAAACATCCCCGGTGGTGGAGACGACCGCCTGCGCGCTGTTGCCGATCTGCGCGGGGGCGGCGTCGAGGAGGGGATTCGCTTTACTCCCTAGCGCGGCGTAGGTCGGGCCGGGATTGTCCGGGTCGCCGGCAATCGGGATGGCAGGGGAAGGGCGGTTCTCGACCGCGCTGTTGCCCATTTGTATCTGCCCCGTGATCATCTCCGTTGCGAGCAGGCCGTTGGTGACCGCGCCGTTCGCCAACTCCATGCGCCCTTTGTCGAAATACTGCACGACGCGTTGTCCGCCCAGCGCTTCTTTATAGGGTTCCTGCTGGCCATCGCGGGCAGTTTCGAGCGGGCCCCAGAAGTTCGGGGCGAGCGCTTCGCCCCGTTGCCATTGTTGCTGGAACGCCGGAGATGCGAAGGTGGCCGCAGCCGCTACCCGATCAACACCACCAAATGACAGCAGGAATGCAGAGATACCAGCGATGGCAACAACGTTTCGCATCGTGTCCCCTCGTGAAACGATCGCCTCTTCGCCCGCCCCCCACGGATCGTCTACGCAATATTGTGGCCGGAATCCCCCTCCCCTGCGGCAGCGGGAGAGGGAAGCCTGCGCTCTACACGTGGATGCCGAGGAGCGGTTCGCGGACGAAATAGATGAGGAAGACAAGCGCGACGACGTAGAGCGCCGGGTGGATTTTCCGCCATTCGCCGCGAACGAGTCGGAGGAAGGTGTACAGAAGGAAGCCCGCGCCGATGCCGTTGGTGATGTTGTAGGTGAGCGGGATGAGTAAAATGGTCACGAGCGCGGGCAGGCCCATGACGAGGTTATTGAAGTCAATGCCGCCCGCCACGCGCTCGACTCCACCTTCGCCGACCACGGTGCGCGGCGCGAGCACGCCGCTCATCAGGAAGCCGACGAGGATCAGCGCCGGGGCAGTCGCCTGCGCCGGGACGATGCCGATGATCGGCCAGAGTGGCATCGCCAGCAGGAACAAGATGCCGGTCGTCACGGCGGTCAGCCCCGTTCGTCCGCCGATGCCGACACCCGCCGCCGACTCGATGTAGGTCGTCGCGGATGACGCCCCGGCCAGGCCACCCGCCACCGCCGCGAGTGAATCCACGAGCAGCGGTTTCTGGACATCCGGGAACTCACCGTGTGCATCGAGATAGCCCGCCATGCCGCCGACGCCGATGAGCGTGCCGACCATGTCGAAGAAATCGGAAAGGAAGAGCGAGAGGATGACGAGCACCGCTGTCAGGAAGCCGAGTTTGGAGAAGAAGCCGAACGAGATATGCCCGACGGTCGAGAAATCCGGCGCGGCGATCCAGGTGGATGGCAGTTTCGCGATGCCATTGTCCTTGCCGTCCACGAGCCAGAGCGTGCCGCCGTTCGCATAGTTGGCGATCACCGCGATCACCGTCGCGACGATGATGCCCCAGAGGAGCGCGCCGCGCACATTGCGCGCGAGCAGCGCTGCTGTGAGTAACAAGCCGATGATCGCGGTCGCGAGGGGCCAGCCGACCAGTTTGCCCATCGTTAGCGGTGTTCCCTGCCCGACGACGACGATTCCTGCCTGTACCAGTCCGATAAACAGGATGAAGAAGCCGATGCCGACCGAGATCGCCCGTTTCAGTTCGAGGGGAATCGCGTCCATCACTTGCTTGCGCAGGCCAGTGACGACGAGGATCGTGATGACGATGCCTTGCGCGACGATCACGCCCATCGCTTCCTGATAGGTCAGTTTCTGCGCGCCGACGAGTTGAAAGGCGACGACCGCGTTCAGCCCCAACCCCGGCGCGAGGGCGAAGGCGCGGTTCGTATACAGGCCCATGAACAAGCAGAGTAGCCCGGCGACCAGACACGTCGCCGTCGTGATACCTGGCCGGAGCGACTGGTTCGGTTGCGTTGTCGTCAGGATCGTCGGATTGACGAAGATGATGTAGGCCATCACCATGAAGGTGGTCAGGCCGGCCAACAGTTCCGTGCCGATGTTGGTGCGCCACTCGCTCAGTTTGAAAAGCCGTTCCGCCCAATCCGCCGCCATGCCCGATCCCGACCCCATGCCCGTTTGCTTCACCGCCTGCCCCGCCATGGTCGCCTCCCCCTTGCCTCCAATACGTCGGCCAGCATTCCGCGCTGCACACCGGCGGTGGTGTGGGAAAGGTAGTGTACAGCACGGTGTTTTCGTGTGTCCCTGACGACAAGCGTACTACGGGTTGCCCTGTACGTATAGGGGATGAGGTTCACCGCTCGACCGTGTGCTGCCGCACTTTCTCGTCGTCCAGCGTGACACCGAGGCCCGGCCCGGTCGGGGGGCGTAGGAGCAGACCATCGGGTGCGAGCGGGGCGACGAGGATGCTATCGGACAAGCGCGTGACGAATGAGGGCCAGGTGATCGCGGGCAGTGCAACCGCGACATGCGCGGCGGCAGCGGCGAGGACATCGTAGTAGACCGCGATAGAAAGGGCGATGCCCGCGCGCTCGGCGAGTCGCGCGGCGGCGAGCGCGCCGCGGATGCCGCCCTGCTTGGGTAGTTTCAGGAACGCCGCCCTCACCGCGCTGCGTTGTGCGATTTCCGCGAGCGTTTCCAACCCCGCGAAGGACTCGTCCGCCATCACCGGCGCGGAGAAGCGATGCGCCAACGCCGTCAGATCGTCCATGCGAGCGACAGGCTGCTCGATCATGCCGAGGCCGCCGATTGCTTCCATTGCCGTGAGCGCCGCGACCGCTTCGTCGAGCCTGTAGCCGCCGTTCCCATCCACCTGGATCGTCGCGCGGTTGTGCGCCGCTGCGTGGACGGCGCGGTAGCGCGCCAGATCGTCCGCGATGCCCATGCCGATCTTGACTTTGAGCACGGGATACGGCGTGGCGAGGAGTCGTTCCGTCTCGCGGGCCATCGTTGCGGGGTCAGCATGCGCCACCATCGCCATCAGCGCGATCCCCTCCCGCAGTCGCTCGCCGATCAGTTGATAGACAGGTACGTCGCGTGCCTTGCCAGTGAGGTCCCACAGGGCGAGGTCAATCGCCGCGTGCGTGGTGTGGTGGCCGGGGAGCGCCCGTTCCATTGTGCCGTGCAGGTGCTCGATCTCCGGCGACTGCCCGATGAGCAGGGGCGTAAGGTAGGCATCAATATTTGCCTTGATGCCCGCCGCGCCGAACGCGGGCGGGTCAACGACGGTCTGGCCAACGCCGGTGATGCCCGTGTCCGTCTCGATCTTCACCAGAACGGTCGTTGCGTCGTCCCGGCTGCCGCCGGAGAGCGTCAGCCGTGCCGTGCGGGGAATGGCGACGATGACGGAAGTGACGGCGACGATCTTCATCTATGCATCGTCTGAACGCTGCCAGATGGTGCCGTCAACCCCGAGTGCGAAGACGACGCGCGCGTTGGCGACCGTTGCTGCGGCGAGCGCGAGTACGCCGTGTGGGGCACGACCCGCGTTCCAGCGGTCGAAAGTCCGGCCACGGTCGCGTGATCGGTAGACGCCGGCGCTTGTGGCGGCATAGATGATCCTATCCGCGTGCCCGTCGGGGGTGACGACAAGGGCGGTAATCGCTGCCGGGGTGCCCTCGATTGTGATGAGCGCAACACCCTGCCATAACGGAGCGCGTTCGCCACCGCGTGTCTGCCAGGCGTTGTAGCGGGGCTGCATGACCTGCCCGGCAAGCCCAACAACGAGCGCGTCGTCACCATCGGGAGCGGATGCCGCCAGCGGCAGGATGCCGCCCTCGTCTTGCTCGTTCAGCCAGCGTGCCCAACTGCCGCCACTGTCTGTCGAGCGCCAGACGATCATCTGTACCTTTCCGTCTGCCGACGTTGGTCGCGCGGTACCGACATACAACGTCCGGTCGCGCGCATACGTCGGGGAGAGCGCAAGCGAAACGACAACCGCGCCATCGAACGCCGCGTCGAGCGACTGCCACCCGTCGCCCCCGTCGTCGGAGACGATCAGATGGCCGTCGAGTGTTGCCGCAAAGACCGGCGGCCGTCCATCTGCCGCCGTCCCGACGACGACGATTCCGGTCGGGGATTCGGCCTCGGGAGGGGGCGGTTCCCAATTCGCCCCGTTGTCGCGGCTGCGATATACGCCCCAATCCGTCGCCGCGAAAACGACGGAGGCATCCTCGCCAGTCGGCGCGACCCCGACCCCGTAGACCGCCGCATCGGTGAGATCGCCCCCGGCGTCGGCCCAGGTGTGGCCGCCATCGCGCGATATGCGCAGACCGGCTTCCACGCCCGCCGCAAACAGCGTGCGATCGCGGTCGAACTGCGGCGAGGCGACGAGCGTAGTCAGAAAGGCCGCGTGCAGCCCCGCATTCGCGGGCATCCAACGATCATCCGCTGTGGTGATCGCGAGGCGTACCGCCCCTGACCGATAGCACGCGGCCACCAGCGTTTCCCCATCGCCGTCCGGCACGAAGGCGAGGTCGAGCACGGGCGGCAGCGTTGTACCCGTCAGCCGCCATGTTACGCCGCTGTCGTCCGAGAGCGCTACCCCGCCGTCAGTCGCCACGGCGATGCGGCGGGAGTTGTCGTGCGACGCAAAGGCAATCGCGCC
>JBBSFO010000280.1:0-6792 GCA_038238655.1 Thermomicrobiales bacterium
CGACGCCCTGATGCGCGACCTCCGCCTTTCCGGCGATAATCGCCGCATCCTTTTCCTCACCAAAGTCGTCGGTAAACATACCGTCCTCATCGGCTCGACGGTCGCTTGAAACCAATCGAACCGCGCTGTCAACTGATGCGCGGGTCAAGGGCGTCGCGGAGGCCATCGGCGATCAGGAAGACACTCAGGACGGTAAGGAAGATCATCACGCCGGGGCTAACGACGAGCCAGGGCGCTTTGAGGGCGTATTGAAATGACTTGGAGAGCATATTGCCCCAACTGGCAGTCGGCGGTTGAACGCCGAAGCCGAGCGCGCTCAGGCCCGATTCGGCGAGGATCGCGCCCGCAATGTCGAACCCGGCAACGACGAGCACGGTCGAGATGACATTCGGAAAAATGTGCCGGAACATCAGCCGGCCATTCGAGGAACCGAGTACGCGGGCGGCGTCAATATAATCTCGCTGGCTGACGGAAAGGACGATGGCCCGCACCTGTCGCGCCGTCCCCTGCCAACTGAACAGACCGAGGATCAGCGCCAGTCCGACAACGCCTGGCGAAAAGATGACCGACAGCAGGATGAGCAGAAAGAGCAGGGGGATATTGACCGTCGTTTGAATCAAACCGTTGATCGCGTCGTCTACCCAGCGGCGGTAAAAGCCACCGAGCACGCCGAGGCTGACGCCGATCACCAGTGAGGTCAGCGTCGCGAGGACGCCGATCAACAGCGAAATCCGCCCCGCGTAGAGGAGACGGATGAGAATGTCCCGCCCCAGTTCGTCGGTGCCGAGCCAGTGCGCGCGGGAGGGTTTCTCTAACCGCGAGAGTAAATCTTGCATCGCCGGGTCTTTGTCCAGGAGATGCCCCAACAAGGGCGAGGCGAGGCTGAGGAGTGTGATGAGCAGAAGCAATACAACGGCAAAGATCGTCACGCGGTCGCGCCGCAGGTGCCGGGCGGCGCGCTGCCAGTAACTGAGGCTCGGCGTGCCCGCCGCTTGCGACCGGCGCACTGTCGCGAATGTTTGTTCACCCGCGCGTGTACTCATTGCTCACTCATAGCGCACGCGCGGGTCGGCGAAGCCATAGGTGATGTCTGCGAGCAGATTACCGAGGATGACGAGCAATGCGAAGATGACCGTCAGCGCCATGACTGTGGGGTAATCGCGGCGGAAGGCGGCCTGCACGGCGAGACGGCCCATCCCCGGCCACGAAAAAACGGTCTCGAACAGCACCGCGCCGGAGAAGAAGCCCGCGAGCGACCCGCCAATGATCGTGATGATCGGCAGCAAGGCATTGCGCACGATGTGGCGGAGGGTGACGGCACGCTCCCGCAATCCCTTCGCGCGCGCCGTGCGGACATAATCCTGCTGAAGCACGTCGAGCATCCCCGAGCGCATGAAGCGAGCGAAGAGTATCCAGAAACTCATCGCGGCGATGATCGCGGGCAGCAGGAGATGATGCAGCCGCCCGACAATATCGCCAGATTGCCCCGGCTCCGCGATGCCCCCAAGTGGGAAGATGCCAAACGGCGCGGCGAACACGAGGATCATCAACCCGAGCCACCAATGCGGAATCGCCTGCCCGACGACCGTAAAGATGCGGATCGCCGTGTCAATCGGGCCACCGCGATGCAACGCGGCCTGGATACCGAGCGGGATACCGATCAGGCCGATCAAAAAGGCCGCCAGCGACAATTCGAGCGTCGCGGGTACCCGTTCGAGAACTTTGTCGAGCACTGGTCGGTTGTCCTCGAACGACCGCCCGAAATTCAGGCGCGCGACATTGCCGACCCACTTCACATATTGCACGGGGATCGGCTGATCAAGCCCGAAGTTGTGCGCGAGTTGCGCTTTGTATTCGGGCGTGATATCCGGGCTTTCCAACAGCGTCGCCGGCCCGCCGGGCGCGAGATGGATGATGATGAAGGTGATCAGCGTGACCCCGAGCAGCAGAAACAGCGACTGGATCAGCCGTCGGGCGAGAAACCGTGCCATAGCCCCTCCGGGTAGGCGAGTGACGAGTAGCGAGTAACGAGGGGAGATGCTTCTTCTCGTTACTCGTTACTCGTTACTCGCTACTCGTTACTATCCCTGAATCCACCACTCCCACACATCGTTGAGGCCGAGCGCTTTGCTCACTTTGACGCCTTGCACACGCTTGTTGATGACCTGATGGCCGAGTTCGTAGTAGAGCCAGATCCACGGCGCTTCGTCGGTGAGCGTCCGGCTAATCTCCTGGTAGAGCACCGCACGCTTGCCCCGATCGAGTTCCTTCAGCCCCTGCTCGTACAAGTCCTGCACCCGAGGGTTCTGGTAATCCACGCGGTTGAACGCAGCACCGGCGTCCTTTTTGAACCAGATGATGTCCGGGTCCACCCCAGCGATATAGGCATTGACGTAGGCCGCCCAGTCGTACGGCCCTTCTTTGGTTTGTTTGAGGAGTGCGCCGAATTCCAGGCCGCGCACTTCGACATCCGCGCCAATCGCCTTCCACTGCTGCTGCGCCACCGTGGCGATTTGCTCGCGCACCGGCGTCGTGTTCGGCCCAAAGAGAACGAGCATTTTGAGCGACTGGCCGTTCTTCTCGCGCACGCCGCTCGCGCTCGGCTTCCACCCCGCCTCATCGAGCAACTGTTTGGCCTTCGCGAGATCGTACTTGTACGGGTTCGCGGCAGGGTCCGCCGCCCAGCTCGTCGGCAGGTACATCTGCGTCGCGCGCTTGCCGATCTCGTAGGTCAGTTTGCTGACGATGGCGTCCTTGTCAATCGCGTAGTTGAGCGCCTGCCGGACGTTCTTATCCTTCAGCGCTTCCATGCGGGTATTGAGTCCGATATACGTGACGGCGAGGTTCGCGGCGTCAGTCGGGTAGGCATTGAGTTTGGCGTTTTTCTTCAGGTCCGGCCAGTTCTCCGGCTCCGGGCCGTATTGGTCCACCTCGCCGTTGATGATCGCTTGCGTCGCGACATTCGCATTGCCGTAAATGCGGTAGGTGATCCGGTCAATATGTGGGCGACCGAGAAAGAATTTGTCGTTCGCGGCGAAGGTGGCGTTTTGATCCTTCTTCCACTCGACGAGCGTGTACGCCCCCGGCACGACGGTTGGTTTGAGGATTTCCGGGTTCTTGTTCGGATCGGCCCAATCAAGGTTTTCCCAGATGTGTTTGGGCAGGACGTATTGGAGGGCGTTCGCGACTTTCTCCTGGCTGATCGCTAACACATTCACGAGTTTGACTTCGAGCGTCTTCGCATCCACGTCTTTGACGCTCGCGAGATACGGCGTGTACGACCCGAGGTTCGGCCAACCATTAGATTTATCGCTCGCCTTCGACCACGTCCACGCGTAATCGGTCGCGGTGATCGGCTTGCCGTTGCTGAACTGGAGATTGTCACGCAGCGTGAAGGTCAGCGTTGTGTTGTCCGCACTCTTCTGGACAGAAGCGGCAGCATACGGCTTCAATTCGAGGGTGTCCTTGTCGTAGCGCATCAGCGGCAGGAGGTACATCAGGTCAATGTACGCGCCGGAGGGGGTATCCGTGAATTTGTAGGGGTGAAGCGTCGTCCCCTCGGTCGTCGTGGCGATTTTCAGGTCGCCACCGTTGACCGGCGTGCCCGCGCTCGCTGCGGCGGTCGGCACGGTGCCTGTTGGTGCGCCACCCACGCTGGTTGGGGCGGCGGTCGCGTTGCTTGCCGCCGTCGCACCCGCAGTCGGCGCACTCGAACCGCCACACGCGGCAAGAAATGCCGCAATCGCCGCAGTGGAGACTCCCAGCCCGGCCGCCCGCAC
The DNA here is from genome assembly GCA_038238655.1 of Thermomicrobiales bacterium. GTDB lineage: Bacteria > Chloroflexota > Chloroflexia > Thermomicrobiales > JALYUS01 > JALYUS01. The sequence continues at coordinate 3,780 of JBBSFO010000280.1, forward strand.
GATGAATGCGCGGCGACTCAACCGCCCCGTCGTCAGTGACTGCAACAGGCGCTGCAATTCCGCATCGCTGGACATGCTGCCCTCCATAATGAGTGCTACTGGTTATCGAATCGTCGCACATGACAACGCGCGGATTCCCGTGCCGGTCGCACAGTAATCCGCGCGCGAAAGGCCGTCAAGTGAAATGAGCGGGCAGCGGGCGGTTGGAGACTAACGCCTCGAACGTTCCTCTTTGCTGCCCGCTTACCTATGACGACGCGCGGTAGTTCGGCGCTTCTTTGGTAATCGCGATGCTGTGCGGATGGCTCTCACGCAGTCCCGCACTGGTGATACGGTTGAAGTGGGTATCGCGCTGCATCGCCCGGATGTCCGCCGCACCTGCGTACCCCATCGCCGAGCGAAGTCCGCCAATCAGTTGGTAGACGAGCGGGCCAAGCGCGCCCTTGTAGGCGACACGCCCCTCAATCCCCTCCGGCACGTACTTGTTGACATTGCCGGAGACGCCTTCTTGAAAATAGCGATCCGATGAGAAGCGGAGCTTCATCGCGCCGAGCGATCCCATCCCCCGGTATTCCTTGAACCGCTCGCCCTGATACAGAACCACCTCGCCCGGCGATTCGTCCAGCCCCGCGAAGAGCGAGCCGAGCATAACGGTGTCCGCACCGGCGGCAATCGCCTTGGCGACATCGCCACTGAACTGGATACCGCCATCGGCGATCACCGGAATATCGTAAGCCGCCGCAGCGCGCATGCAGTTCCAGATCGCCGTGATCTGCGGCACCCCGGTACCCGCGACGACGCGCGTCGTGCAGATGCTGCCCGGCCCGATGCCGACCTTGATGCCGTCCGCACCCGCTTCGATCAGCGCTTCCGCCGCACCCGCCGTGGCGATGTTTCCGGCGATCACCGGCACGTCCCATGTCTGCTTGATGCGCTGGACAATCCGAATGACATCGCTGTTGTGCCCGTGCGAGGTGTCCACGAAAAGGACATCAATCTCCTTCGCGACAAGCGCCTCGGCGCGCTCCATCGCGCTGTCGCCCGTGCCGACCGCCGCGCCGACGCGTAGCCGCCCCTTGCTGTCCTTGGACGCATTCGGAAATTGGATGCGCTTCTGGATATCTTTGACGGTGATCAAACCCTTGAGGCGGAACTGGTCGTCTACCACAGGCAGTTTCTCGATCTTGTTGTGATAGAGGATCGCTTTCGCCTCTTCGAGCGTCGTACCGACCGGAACGGTGACGAGGTTTTCTTTGGTCATGCGCTCGCGGATCGGCTGATCCACATTTTCCTCGAACCGCAGATCGCGATTCGTGAGGATGCCGACGAGCTTGCCCTGCGCATCGGTGATTGGTACGCCCGAGATGTGGTAGCGCTCCATCATCGCCTGCGCGTCCCGCACGCGGTCGTCGGGGCCAAGCGTCACCGGCTCGACAATCATGCCGGACTCGCTGCGTTTCACCTTGTCCACTTCGTCTACCTGCGCGTCAACGGACAGGTTGCGGTGGATGACGCCGAGGCCGCCTTCCCGCGCGAGAGCGATGGCGAGCCGCGCTTCCGTGACGGTATCCATCGCGGCGGAGAGGAGCGGAATCGCGAGGGTAATATCGCGCGTCAGCCGCGTGGCGGTACTGACATCGGTTGGCAACACTTCCGAGGCGGCAGGTTCGATCAGGACATCATCGAAGGTGAGCGCTTCGGGGCCGAATTTGGCGGCGAATGCCGCGTCGGATGGGGACGGATCGGGAACGCTCAGGTATTTTTCGACCGTCTGCATCGGGCGCTCGCCTCCTGTCATGATATGCAAGACGGACAGCGACGCGCGCACTGTCCGTACGATAGTCAAGTATCGCATGGGAAGGGGGTACGGTCAACGCCGGGAATGAGGAAACGCGGAACGATGCGCAGATGGTGGGCGATGCAGGGTTCGAACCTGCGACATCCACGGTGTAAACGTGGCGCTCTGACCAGCTGAGCTAATCGCCCGAAAGCGTGGAACAAAAAAAGAGGTGGTGCGCGAGAAGGGACTTGAACCCTTACCCCGTTAACCGGGACCAGGCCCTCAACCTGGCGCGTCTGCCTATTCCGCCACCCGCGCACGAGGGTGCGCAGAGATTATCGCATCGCCCCGCGCCAGTGTCAAGGATCGCCGCAATAGCGAAAAGATTCGAATGGCGCAACCGTTGAAAGGTTGAGGCGTTCTATAGAAACAAAGAGAGTGAACGTTCGCTTCACTTGCCTGTTCCGAATAATACGAAATGATTGAAAGAATGGGGCGATGACTATTAAGCGAACGGTATGGTTACGTGCTGCGACGCTCCTGCTCTTGATGATGCTTATCTTCGGCAGGGCGACTGTTGCGGCTGACACGTTCGCCGCATCGCTCAAGGCGAATGACGCGACGATCGGCAACCGGGACACCGCCTATTTCACGGGCGTGGGGTTCGGGCCGGGTGAACTCGTGAGCATCTTCGTCACCTTTCCGGATGGTCGTGTAACAACGGCCAATAACGTGATTGGCAACCTTGGTGTCCTGTGTTGCCCGCAGAACGATCAAGTGCTCGCGGACGGTACGGGAGGCTTCTACTTCGCGCTCGCTTTCGATATGTATCAGTCGTATCCCTCCACGACGGGCAGCGCCACCGACGGAACGCAGTTCACGAACAACCGCTTCGTGTTACCGCCTGAGTTCGCAACCGCTGCGCCCCCGTACGGCAAATATACCGTCACGGCGATCGGCCGCGTCAGCCTCCAGAAGGCGACGACAACGATCACGATCGTTCCACCTCCCGGGCCGGGTTTCCTGGATGGTTCATTCAGCAGCACGGGGACGCTGGCGGTCTTCACGACCATCGGTCACAAGGTCAGCGCGCGCCAGGTCGATCCCCAACTCGCTCCTTCCGGCGTCTCCGACAACCCCAACGTGGACATCGCCTGCAACGGCCTCATCCCCGGTGAGTACGTCGCCTTCTGGGACACCTACCCCGATGGCTCCGCCGTCACCCTCTCCACC
>JBBSFO010000281.1:0-6789 GCA_038238655.1 Thermomicrobiales bacterium
GACATCATATTCGTCCAATACCGGGGAGGGCGCGTACCGTCGTGATTCTGGTATCCTCCGCGCCGTGAAGACGATGATGGACGAGTTGTATATCGTGGTGTCGTCCTACAACAACGCCGCGCTTCTGCCGGACTGTTTGCGGTCGGTGGCAGCGGCGCATCCGGGCATTCCGACGACCGTCTACGTCGTGGACGCCGGTTCGACGGACGGGACGGCGGACGGCGTGCGGCGCGACTTCCCGAATGTGCGGCTGATCGTCGCGCCAGAAAACCGGGGATACGCAGCCCTCAACAATCTCGCCCTCCGGGAGATCGTCGCCACCGTGCCGAAGAAGGCGGATCGCACGCGCGTCGCAGTACTGCTCCTCAATGCGGACACGACGATGCCACCGGACGCGCTGATGGGCCTGCTCGCGGTGCTGGCGGCGTACCCGGAAGCGGGGATCGCCGGGCCGAAAATCGTGCTGCGCGATGGCTCGCTCGACCTCGCCTGCCGCCGCTCCTTTCCGACGCCACTCAACTCCTTCTGGAAACTGACGGGTATGGCGGCGCGCTACCCACACAGCCCCCGGTTCGCGCAATACAATCTCACCTACCATGACCCGGACGAGGCAATCGAGATGGACAGCGGCATGGGCGCGTGTCTAATGGTCCGGCTTGCGGCGATTGACGCAGCCGGGCTGATGGACGAGCGGTTTTTTCTGTACGGGGAGGACCTCGACTGGTGCTATCGGATCAAGGCGCGCGGCTGGCGCGTTCGGTATGAGCCGCACGTCTGCATCCTTCATTACAAGGGGTCGTCGAGCCGCCAACGGAGTACGCGCGCCACGCTCGCCTTTTATGGCGCGATGTGGCGCTTCCATCGGCTGCACTACGCGCGACACACCGCCCCGCCTCTGAATGTGCTCATCTACGCCGGGATCGGTACGCGCGGCCTCGTCGCCCTCGTGGCAAACATACTGCGCCCGGTCCACAAACGACACGTGGCGTCCGCGCCAGCGAGTAGGCCGTAGACAGTAGGCGGTTAGTCAGAGGGCTGGATCTCCGGGCGGCCGACCGCCTACTGTCTACTGCCCACTGCGTACGTACACATGTTCTCTTGCGATATGGCGGAAGAAGATGTATACATTTGATATGCGAAGCATCACGGTGTGTGATCCAGGCCCAGCCGAGAGCGTCCGATGACGGCTGAAATTGTTGTCGCGCCGCCGGAAGCGTCAGGCCCCCGTGACCCCGATGTGCGGCCACCCGCGCTGCCCGTCCATGTGCGGCGGCGCTGGCCGACGCTCATCATCGCGGCGGGGCAATTGCTCCTCGATGTCGCGCTCCTCGCCGCCGCATTTCTGCTCGCGTACCGGCTCGACACGAGCCTGACGAGTAGCGGCTTCATCCCGCCGTCGGGCCGCTTCTATATTATCATGCTCGTGGTACTGGAAGTGACGGCGCTCGCCTCGTTCAACGTTGCGGGACTGTACACGCTCAAACGTGGCGTTTCGCGCGTGGACGAGTTCGCGAAACTCTGCTCGTCCCTTTCGGTCGGTGTCGTCCTCGCGCTGGCGGCCAACTCCTTCCTGCTCGGCAGCCGCTTCGTCTATACCCGCCAGCTGCTCCTTTCCGGCTGGGCACTGGCAATTGTCTGTATCGCCTTCGGCAGGCTTGTCTATTCCGGCCTGATCGGCATGCTCCGGCGGCACGGCGTGACGGCCGAACGCGCCGTGATCGTCGGCACCGGATCGCCCGCCCGCACGGTATTGGAAACCGTGCGCCGCTCGCCGCACCTCGGCTATCACGTGGTCGGCTTCATCGCGGACGATCTCGACCACCCGATGGATGAGCGAGAAATGCTCGGCTTACCGATCCTCGGCACAACGGACTGTCTGCCGGGCATCCTCCGCAAGGAGCGCGTAGACGAGGTGCTGATCGCCCTCGCCGGGGCATCGCAGGCGCGGCTCGTCAACCTCGTGGACCGCTGCGCCGACGACCCGGTAAGCATCACCGTCTACCCGGACACCTTCCAACTGATCACCAACAACGAGTTGAGCATCGGCGATCTCGGTGGCCTGCCGATGGTGCAGGTACGCACCATCGCTCTCCGCGGCTGGAACCGCGCACTGAAGCGGACACTTGACATCGCCGTCGCGGTCGCGGCCCTGATCTTCCTTTCGCCGCTGCTCATGCTCCTCGCCTTGTTCGTCAAAGTGACCTCGCCCGGCCCGGTTTTTCTCGTGCAGGAACGGGTCGGGCGGGACGGCAGGCCGTTCTGGTGCATCAAATACCGCACGATGCGACAGGACGCGGAGGCGGAGACCGGCCCGGTCTGGACGACACCGAACGATCCGCGCCGCACCCGGCTTGGCGTCTTCATGCGCCGCTTCTCGCTCGACGAGTTCCCGCAGTTCATCAATGTGCTGCTCGGTGAGATGAGTGTCGTCGGGCCCCGCCCGGAGCGCCCTATCTTCGTGGATCAGTTCACGCAGTCCATCCCCCGCTATGCCCGCCGCCACCGCGAGAAAGCGGGCATCACCGGCTGGGCACAGGTGAACGGTCTGCGTGGCAATACGAGCATCGAGGAGCGGACGCGCTACGACTTGTATTACGTCGAGAACTGGTCTCTCTTTTTCGACGTAAAGATCATCGCCAAGACCGTCATCCTCATCTTCCGTGACCGCAACGCGTATTGAGCAATGAGTGATGCGCTGATTGATGAGGAGATGACACGTCGGATATCGCGCCGCTCGATGAGACGTTCTTTGCCCGCACGATCATGCGGCACGCTCAACGGGTGACGGCAATGCAAACCGATCCCGTGCCTCTTGAATTATTCGGATTCCGCGCGTACCATTCGGGTATGACAACGACGCACGCCAGTACCATCCTCGCCGAAGTCATGGACGACCGACTCGATGAGTTCGCGCTCCTCGCCCGGGATTTCGTCAATCGCGAGTTCCCGCGCTACCTTGAAGAAGCGCAACGGGACCCGCACCGCTATCCCCATGAGCTGATGAAGAAGTGCGCCGAAGTCGGGCTGCTTGGGTTGGAAACTCCCGAGCAGTACGACGGCAATGTCGTGCCGTCCGTCCAGCAGGCGGCGGTGATGGAAGAGCTGGCACGCGGCGATGCCGGGTTGGGGCTGAACATCCTCGTCCAGAACTCACTCACCGCTTTCCCGATCAACGCGTTCGGTACGGAGGCGCAGCGCGCCCGTTACCTCCCGCGCATGGCGCGGGGCGAGGTGATCGCCTGCTTCGGACTGACCGAACCGAACACCGGCTCCGACGCCAAGGCGATTCGCTGCAAAGCGACATGGGATGAGACACGGCGTGGGTGGATCGTCAATGGCGCGAAGCGCTTCATCACTGCGGCGACCGCGTCCACGGTGATTATGCTCGCCACGCGCACCGGGCGGCCCGAAGATCGTGGGCGGGGCATCTCGGTACTGCTGACGGAAATCGGGCCGGGCGTCGCAACCGTCGAGGCGTCCGATTTCAACAAATTGGGCCAGCCCGGTTCCCAGCTCTGCGAGGTCGTTTTCCAGAACCATTTCGTCCCGGAAGACGGGCTGATGGGCACGGTCAATGAGGGCTGGCAGATCATCGAGTCCACCTTGCAGCACTCGCGCATCTGGGTCGCCGCGCAGGGATCGGGGATCGCCCGCCACGCGCTGGACGAGGCGGAGAAGTACACCCAGGAGCGCGAGCAGTTCGGCAAGAAGCTCGCCGACATCCCCGAAGTGCAGAATCATCTCCAGATCATCCGGCGGCAGATCGAGATCGCGCGCTTGCTCGTCCGCAAGGCGGCGGCACACGAACAGGCCGGGGATGCGCGAGGCTTCGTCTGGGCATCGCTGGCGAAGTTGGTCGCGGGCGAGACGGCCCTCTGGGCGGCACAGGAAGCGATGCTGCTGCACGGCGGCATGGGCTATACGAAAGAGATGCCGATCTCCCAGATTTTCGCCGACGCCGCCGTGATCCGCATCTACGAAGGCGCAGCGCACATCCAGGCAAAGATCCTCGGCAAACACCTGCCGGGTAAGAACATTCTCGCCCTCCTCCCACCCAGCGGCGCATTCCTCCGCGACGCCAACGACTTCCCCTCCCCCGCCGCCGTGCTGGCGGACATTGAGACGTGGACGGTCGAATAATCCCTCCTTGATTGCGATAGTATCGAGAGCTGAGTGACCGAATCGGCGATTCGGTGATTCGCCAGCTGATTGCCTGTAGTTGGCATTACCAAAAATGGTAGCTGCGCCCCGGGCACGATTTGCCCACGCTCGATGCCCATGCGACAATGCCGTTCGCGTCGGACTAGGCGGCGCGATGGGAGACTGACCGGGGGAACTGATCATGGCCGCGCAGACGAGTGTGCTCCGCAACCGCCCGCTCCTCACCCTGATGTCCGGCCACTTCACGGTGGATTTGTATGTCGGGTTGCTGCCCGTCCTCTATCCGTTGCTCACGGATCGCTTTACGCTTGATTTGAAGACCGTCGGTCTCGTCTCGCTCGCCTATAGCGGCATGGCCTCGATCTCGCAGCCCTTTTTTGGCTGGATCGCAGACCGCTATGGCACACGCTTCATCGGCCTCGCCCTGATCTGGACGGCGGTGATGTTCTCCACGATCGGCTTCGCGCCCTCGTTCCCGGTGCTCCTCATCCTCGCGGCGGCGGCGGGGATCGGTTCGGGTTGCTACCACCCGCTCGGCGCGCTCAACGCGAACGCCGTCATCCCGGAAAAGCAGCGCAATGTCGCGATGTCCGTCTACGTGACGGGGGGCACGATGGGCGTCGCGCTCGGCCCGATCATCGGCGCGGTGATCTTCTCCCTGTTCGGCGTACATGGCACAGTGGTGATGTTCTTTCCCGGCATCTTCAGCGCGATCTGGCTCTTGTTCGAGATGCGCAAGATCGCCGTACGCCGCCCGGAGCGCAAGCCCGGCACCGTCGTCACGCATGCGCCGATCCCGATTGTGCCCTTGCTCGCGATCATCGGCGTGATGGCGTCGCGCTCGTGGACGGTGATCGGCATCGAGGCGTTTATCCCGACGTGGTACAAGTCGCTCGGCTACGGCGCGACGTTTTACGGCCCGCTCGCCACGACGGTCGTCGTCGCCAGCGCCTTCGGAACAATTGGCTCCGGCACGTTGGCGGATCGCTACGGGCGGCGCGCGGTGATCGTCGGCGCACTAATCCTGACGGTGCCGGTGATCATCCTCTTCGCGCAATTCACCGGCCCGATTGGCTTCCTGACGGGCGCGCTCGTCGGCTTCCTCGCCGCCTCGACCGGCCCGTTGATGCTGGTGATGGCGCAGCAACTAATGGCGGGGCGCGCGGGGATGGCCTCCGGCCTGATTCTCGGCCTCGGTTTCGTCACCGGCGCAATCGGCGTCCCGGTGATGGGTGCGATGGCCGACGCGTTCGGGATTGCCGCCGCGATGCGCATGCAAGCGGTGATTGTCCTCGTCACCATCGCCGTCGCCTTCTTTTTACCGTCTGAGGAATATCTTTTCAACCGCACCGAAGCGATCAAGGCCGCCAGCCATCCCAAGCCGGGCGCTGTCCCGGCCACAGCCAGTAACGAGTAACGAGTAACGAGTAGTAGGGGCGCATTGCATGCGCCCTCCCGAGATGGCGGGAACAATCATGAGTGAACAACCTTCCAAAAGGCCAAATCCTCGCGTATTGAGCGGGTTCCGGGATTTCCTGCCAGCGCAGATGCGCGTGCGGCAGCAGGTGACGACGCTGCTGCGGGGCATCTTCGAGGGGTTTGGCTACGAGCCGCTGGACACACCAACGCTTGAAGCGATCGAAGTGCTGCAAGGCAAGATCGGGCAGGACGAGAAACTGCTCTATCAGTTCACCGATCACGGCGGGCGGGCGGTCGGCATGCGGTACGACCTGACGATCCCGCTCGCCCGCGTCATCGCAATGCACGTGAATGACCTCGTTCTTCCCTTCAAGCGCTATCACATGGGCCCCGTCTGGCGCGCGGACCGGCCGCAGAAGGGGCGATTTCGCGAGTTCTGGCAGTGCGACGCCGATGTCGTCGGCACGAAGAGCGTGATCGCCGATGCCGAAGGGGTGGCGATCTACAACGCCGCCCTCGCCGGTTGCGGCTTCACGGACTACGCGATCCGGGTCAATCACCGCGCCGTCCTCGCCGCCCTCGCGCCGTATGCGGAGCTGCCCGAACGGGACGCGGTGACGCTGATCCGCGCGATAGACAAGCTGGACAAGATCGGCCCCGACGGCGTCAAGGGTGAGATGATGACGCACGGCATCCCGGAAGGGGCAGCGCAGCGCGTGCTCGAATTGGTCGGCATCACCGGCGCGAACGATGTCGTGCTGGCGAGGTTGAACGACCTGTTGAAGGACATCCCCGCCGCGCGGGCCGGGCTGGACGATCTCGCGCACCTCCTCGACTACGCCGCCGCGCTCGGCGTGCCGGAAGGGAAAGCCGTCTTTTTCCCGGCGCTCGCCCGCGGGCTGGATTACTACACCGGCCCGGTCTACGAGACGCATGTGCCGGAGGGCGGCGTCGGCTCGCTCGGCGGCGGGGGGCGGTACGATAACCTGATCGGCGCGCTCGGCGGGCGCGATCTGCCCGCGACGGGCATCTCCGTCGGCCTCGAACGACTGCTTGTCGTGATGGAGGAGCGCGGCATGGCGGGCGCGACCGAGAGCGTCACCCAGGTTCTCGTCGCCATCCTCCCGAACGACGATCCGCTCCCCTCATTACAACTCGCGACCGACCTGCGCGCGGCAGGCATCCGTACCGACGTGACACTCGACCCGA
>JBBSFO010000282.1:0-6777 GCA_038238655.1 Thermomicrobiales bacterium
GAATTTGCAGCGCGAGGATTTGAACGACGTGGATCGCGCCGACGGCCTCGCCCACCTGAAGGATGCGATGGGCGGCGTCGCGTGGGAGCGCGTGGCGGACGCCGTCGGCATCGGGCGAACGCGCCTCTTCCAGTTGCTCGATCTGCTGGACACGAAAAAAACGCCCGAACCGGAGCAGCAGGCCGTCCGCAAGGGCGAACTGACCGAGAAGCACATCCGTGTGCTGCGGCGCGTCTCCGGCCCGCTGCGCGAGGGGCTGCGCCGCGTGATGATCGAGGACAAACTGTCCGCCAAGGACGCGGACATGGCCGCTGACGCCCTCGTGCAGAACCCGAGCATGAGTATTAACACGACGGCGGAGCAGGTCGCCGAGGCCGTCCGCCGCATCCGGCAGGAAGCGAAGACTCCGCGCGAGCCGGAACCGCGCATGAACCTGCGCGGCCTCCTCCCCGCCGGCCAAACCCTACCCGCGATGGACGCTACTGCACTCCGCGATGTGCAAGCGAGCGCCGAACGCCTGTTGCGCTACCTGCTCGCCATGTCCACCGAACCCCTCGACCCCGCCGAGGCCAAACGCCTCCGCCCCCTCATCCGCCGCCTCCGCGACACCGCCGACCTGTACCTTGATTCGGTGAAGGAATAGGCGCCATCGTCGCTGTGGGCTTCATCACCCGCTGCCCGCCGCCCGCGCGTTGTGCTACGCTGCATTCCACAAATCGCGCGCGGACGTAGCGACAAAGGGAGGCGGCACCGATGCTCACCGGCATTGACCATTGCGTTATTCTCGTTCCCGATCTGGCCACCGGCATCCGCGACTACGAGGGATTAGGCTTCACCGTCATCCCTGGTGGCGCGCATCCCGGCGGCACGCACAACGCCCTGATCGCCTTTGCGGACGGCGCGTACATCGAACTGATCGCCTTTGAAGACCCGCATGCTCCCTCCCAGCATCGCTGGCGCCGTTTCCTCGACGCCGGGGGCGGGCTGATTGACTTCGCCCTCGGCAGCACCGACCTCGCGGCGGATGTCGCGCGCCTCACCGCCGCAGGTCTCCCCTATGCGCCGATGGACGGCGCGCGTGCCCGGCTGGACGGCGTCCAACTCCAATGGCGCAGCGCCAGCGTGTCGCCCGCCGGGCAGCTCCCCTTCATCATCGAGGACGTGACCCCGCGCGGCCTGCGCGTGCCGAGCGGTGAGGCGACGCAGCACGCGAACAACGTGACGGGTATCCTCAGTCTGACCATCGCGGTCGGCGACCTCGCCGCCACGAAGGGGCGATTCGCCGCGCTCCTCGATGCGATCCCGCTCGTCGAACGCGACAACCCGGACCTGCGCGCCCACACCGCGACGTATCTCGTCGGCCAGTACAGCATCGAACTCGCGCAGCCAACGGACGCGCACAGCCCCCTCGCCGCCCCGCTCGCCGCACGCGGCGACGGCCCCTACAGCGCTTGCCTGACCGCCGATCCCGGCCCGGCGGAAGGCCGCTCACTCGATCCATCAGCAGCGCACGGTGCGCGTCTGGAAATCGTCGCGGTACGGTCGGGGGAGTAGCGGGAAGTAACGAGTAGCGAGTAGCGAGTAATGAGGGGAACGAAGATACATGAGGCGTTACCACTTCACGTTTTCTACTCGTTACTCGTTACTCGTTACTCATGGAGGAACGCCATGCCGACGCCGCTAACGGAAGCGTTGGTCGTCTCGCTCGCCTACCCGGATGATCCGCGGGTGTCGCCGGACGGGCGCCGCGTTGCCTATGTTGCCGCTTGCTATGGGCAGGAGGGCGACCACCCGGAAGGGACAATCTGGGTCGCGCCGACAGACGGTTCGGCGATGGCGCAGCAGTGGACGTTTGGCGACGGACGCGATGACACGCCGCGCTGGTCGCCGGATGGCGCAACGCTCGCCTTCCTTTCCGACCGCGCGAGCCGGGGAACGAAAGCGCTCTACCGGATGGCCGCCAGCGGTGGCGAGGCGGAAAAACTCGTCGAGCGCAAGAAAAGCATTGAATTCTTCGCGTGGGCACCGGACGGCACGCACATCGCCTTCCTCGCGCCCGACGACCCGACCGACGCGGACGAGCAGCGGGAGAAAGCGCGCGACGATGCCGAGGTCTACGGAGAACGGTGGTCGTACCATCGCCTCCATCTCCTCGACCTCGCCAGCGGCGCGGTGGCGACGCTACCGACCGGCGACATGCATGTCACCGAGTGCGCCTGGTCGCCGGACGGGCAAACGATCGCCTACCTCGCCCAACCGACGCCGGAACTGGATGACCGGCACCAAACAGCGATCTTCACCATCCCGGCAGCGGGCGGTTACGCGCGGCACATCTGCGAAACGACGGGCGGGAACGACCTTGCATGGGGTGAGTCGGAAGTAATCGGTGATATACTCGTCTTCGTCGCGCCGCACGAGCCGGCACCGCAGTGTTCCTTCACCGTCCGGGCTGTATCCGCCGATGGCGGCGAGCCAACCGTGATCGGCCCCGGTGTAAATGAGACTGCGTGCGCCACGGGTCTTCGTACCGCGCTCGGTCAGCCGCGTATCACCATCGCCGTCGCACGGGGATTGACGACGGAACTCATCACTATCAATACACCGACTGGCCTACCCGCCCTTTTCTGCGCACATCCAACTGGCGATCTTGGCGCCTTCTCAGTGGCGATGCCACCCCGCGCCGCCGCGCCGGTCGTCGCGGTCGTGCGGAGTGCGGGGAATGAACCGCCCGAATTGTGGGGAGGGCCACCGGGCCACCTTCACCGCGTCAGCGACCACCACGCGGCGTTGCGGGATGTTCAATTCGGCAAGCAGGAGCCGTTTTATTGGGACGCACCGGACGGACTCGCGCTCGACGGCCTCCTGATCCGCCCGCCAGACGCGCCGGAAGGGCCGCTGCCGACGATTGTGTATGTCCACGGCGGGCCGTATTCGCGGTGGGCGAATGGCTGGAATCTCCGCCCATTGAACTGGGGGCAGTGGCTCGCGACGCACGGCTACGCGGTGCTGATGCCGAACTGCCGGGGCGGGATGGGGCACGGCAACGCCTTCGCGACGGCGGCGCGCGGCGATGTCGGCGGCGCGGACTACCGGGACATCATGGCGGCGGTGGATGCAGCAATCGCGCGCGGCATCGCGGACCCGGAGCGGCTCGGCATCGGCGGCTGGAGTCAGGGCGGCTTCATGACCGCGTGGGCGATCACGCAGACGCACCGCTTCAAGGCGGGCGTGATGGGCGCGGGCGTCAGTGATTGGAATATGATGACGATGACGAGCGATGTGCCAACCTTCGAGGCCGTCCTCGGCGGCGACCGCCCGTGGGACGGCCCCGGCCCGCATAATGCCGCCCGCCTCTCACCAATCTCGTACGCCAAAAACGCGACGACCCCACTGCTCATCTTGCACGGCAAGGAAGATGCGCGCGTGCCCGTCACGCAGGCGATCGGTTTTGCGCGCGCCTTGCGGGAGCAGGACGTGCCCGTTCAGTTCGTCACGTACCCGCGCGAGCCGCACGGCGTCCGCGAGCGCGCCCACCAGCGCGACATCCTCCGCCGCGTCCGCGCCTGGTACGATCAATGGCTGCAACCGGGCAATTGAACCACGAAGGACGCACGAAGCGGCGAGAAGCAAACGGGTATCAGTCGAGGTACGCGCGCGCGCTCGGAGGCGTCGCCCCGGTCAATTCGGGTTGTCGTGCCGCCGTTGCCGCGCGTGCTGAGATGTTCCTACCGCGCAGCATGAAGGGCTTCTCGACAACGAGGTACGACACGGCACCGATGATCAGCAGCATACAAAGCGCGGCACCGTACAGTTGGAAGAAGCGTGCGGTCGTCGTGAGCGGCGCGAGAGCGGCGGAACGCGAGAGCAGGACGAGGATCGGGAAATGCCAGAGGTAGATCGAGAAGCCGAAGATACCGACCATACGGAGCGGTGTGAAGCCGAACACGGCCTGCAACCCGCGCCCGCCGAAGATCAGACCTGCCAGGAGAAGCGTGAAGCCGAAGGCGAATGGCAGTTCGTTGCCGTAGTAGCCGAGGGTCGCGCCCGGCTCGGTAATCATCTTTTCGTAGGAATAGCCGAATTGCCGGGTGTTGAGGCTCACCGCATTCATGAAAAAGAGGACGAGCCCCGCCCCGGCGACGAAATAGGCCATCCCTGCGAGCGGATGCGTCACGGCACGGAAGAAGCGCCCCTCATCCCGCTTTAACTGATAGCGTACGAAGATGTTTGCGAGGACAATGCCGAGGGCGAAGTGCGTGAAGTGTGCCGGATATTGCCGGGCGAGGAAAAATCGCACGCCCGCCTCGCTTGGGTGACCCGGATTCACAGAATTAACGAGGAATGCCGTACTCGGCATCTGTGGGAACGGCGCCAGTCGCGTCTGGTCGAAATGTACGAGCGGGCCTAGCCCACCACGGCAGAGATAGAGCCACCCCACCGTCACGGCAACGACGACCGGCAGCGTCTTCATCCAGCGATTGCGCAGGAAAAGCACGATCGCCCACGGTAGAGAGAGATAAAAGAGCAGCTCAATCGTCAGCGTCCAGAAATGGCCGAAGAGGTCGAACGTTCCCGATGTGAGGGGAAGCAGGAATTGCAGCAAGGTCAGGCTCGCGCCGACCGTGAACAGACCGGCGCGACTGAAAAGCAGCGATGGCGCGATGAACTTCGGCGTGAAAAGAATGAGAACGAGCGCAATGCAGACCCAGTAGGCGGGAAAGATACGGAAGGCACGCTGCGTGAAATAGCGACGGATGTCCGGGCGCGGTTTACCCTGATAATCCGCCCGGAGCCACGGCTGTGCGAGCAGGAAGCCGCTGAGGACAAAGAAGAGATCCACGCCGACTTGCATGAACTCCGTCGTGGCTGTGAAGTCGAGGGTGCGATGGACGAGTGGCACCGTGACCGCAAGCCGTGGGGAACCGGTTATCCACCACGTATGAACCCCCAGGACGAAAAGTACCGCGACTGCCCGGATACCATCCATATATGGCAGGGTCGTCCCCGAACTTGGGCCGAGGACGAAGACCCCCAGGAACTTTCGGTGCATCGCACGAAGTCTCTGCATGACACCAGGCCTCGCTCTCGATCCTACAGAACGTTATCATGCAGGAGAGACAAATCAACGAAACGCTACGATCATATCTCGTTCGCATAGTATGTGCGTGGAGCATCCCCTGTCAAAGCACGCAGCATATGAAGGAAATGCACGATGGCAGAAGAAATATCCTTCGCAGCGCAGGGAGTAATCGGCGGTGCGACATCAGTTGATGCCGATGCGTTGCCGGTTGGGCGGTGGCGGGCGCTGGTAGTGATGGCAGGGGCGGTGCTGCTCAGTATGACGACGTGGTTCTCGGCCTCCGCCGTTGTGCCACAGGTGCGCGCCGCATGGGGACTGACGACGAACCAGGCGTCGCTGCTGACGATTGCGGTGCAACTCGGTTTCGTCACCGGGGCCGTGCTTTCCGCCGCGCTGACGCTCGCCGATGTTTTCCCACCCAAGTGGGTCTTCTGCGTCGCCGCGCTTGGTGCTGCGACGGCCAATGCGGGGATCGTGCTGGCGCATGGGCCGGGCCTCGCCATCCCGCTCCGGTTCGCGACAGGGTTTTTCCTCGCCGGGGTGTATCCGGTCGGGCTGAAACTGCTCGCAACGTGGTTCCGGCGCGGGCGGGGGATGGCGCTCGGCGTGATGGTCGGCGCGCTGACGCTCGGCTCAGCGATGCCCCATTTCGTTAACGGTATCGGCGGCCTGCACTGGCGTGCCGTGATCCTCGCGACCTCGCTTCTCACTGTCGTGGGCGCGCTGCTCGCCGCCCTGACGATCCACGACGGCCCGTTCCCCTTTTCCCGCGCGCCGTTCGATCCGCAGCAGATCCGGCAAGTCTTCACGAACCGCGGCGTCCGCCTCGCCTCACTCGGCTACTTCGGGCATATGTGGGAACTCTACGCGATGTGGGCGTGGTTCCTCGCCTTCGCGACGGACAGCCTGACGGCGCGCGGCACGACGAACGCCCGCCGGAGCGCCGCGCTCGCCACCTTCGCCGTGATCGGCATCGGCGCGGTCGGCTGCTGGCTCGGCGGCATCCTCGGCGACCGCTGGGGCCGCACGCGCATCACCGCCGCCGCGATGGCCATCTCCGGGCTGTGCGCCCTCGGTATCGGCTTTGTGTTCGGTGCGCCCTTCCCGGTCGTCGTCGCGGTCGGCCTTGTCTGGGGCGTCACCGTCGTCGCGGATTCGGCGCAATTCTCGACGGTCGTCACCGAACTCGCCGATCAATCGTATGTCGGTACGGCGTTGACGCTGCAACTGGCGCTCGGCTTCACGCTGACCGTCGTGACGATCTGGCTGGTACCAATCCTGCGTGACCATCTCGGCTGGCGCTGGACATTTGCATTCCTCGCCCCCGGCCCCTTCATTGGGCTGCTCGTCATGCTCCACCTGCGCCGCCTGCCCGAAAGCGCCCAGATCGCGCACGGGCATGGGTAGCACGGATGACACCGAATTCGTCCAATACCGGGGAGGGCGCGTACCGTCGTGATTCTGGTATCCTCCGCATCGTGAAGACAATGATGGACGAGTTGTATATCGTGGTGTCGTCCTACAACAACGCCGCGCTTCTGCCGGACTGTTTACGGTCAGTGGCAGCGGCGCATCCGGGCATCCCGACGATCGTGTATGTCGTGGACGCCGGTTCGACGGACGGGACGGCGGATGATGTGCGGCGCGACTTCCCGGAAGTGCGGCTGATCGTCGCGCCAGAAAACCGGGGATACGCA
>JBBSFO010000283.1:0-6776 GCA_038238655.1 Thermomicrobiales bacterium
CGCGCCGAAAAACGCGGAAGCCGCTCGTCAGATCGGGAATCCGCGTCCCCGCGAGGTACGACGCCATCCACTCCAGCGCGCCGTTGCCAAGCGCGCGCACGCGATTCTGCTGCGAGGTCTTCGTCCGCGCGCCGACAATCAAATCATACACGCCGGTGTGGATAAGCAGCGAGCCGATGTCCGCCGGTTCCTGCTGCCCATCCGCATCGAGGAGCAGCACGTAGTCCCCACGCGCCGCGCGAATCCCCGTCTTAACGGAGGCGCCATTGCCCTTGTTGTACGGGCTACGCAAGACGCGCACGGGCAGCCCCTGCAACTGATCGCCCGTACCATCGGTGCTGCCATCGTCAACGACGATCACCTCCGCGTCCGGGTAATCGCCGCAGATGCGCGCGAGCACGGCGCGGATGCCGACGGCTTCGTTGTACGCCGGGATAACGATGGAGAGCGTCGTTCCCGCCGGCAAGAAGGCCGACGCGCCCTTCGTTGTCGTGTCTTTCACGTTTGTCGTCGCCTGTTGCATCCCATCCTCGCCGCGCCTGTATCCAAATGAACGTACATCCGCGTTCGCGGTCGCACGTCTACCGCATTGTACACTACCGACCGCGGGAATCCGCTCACCGTCGGAAGCGCGAGCGCTTTGCCGACTGCGGTGCGCCCATCACGCCAAGATGCATCGTCGCGAGATGGTGGGCCGTCTGTTCGATAAGGGCGATATCATCGGCGAGGCCGAGATCGCCAAGCGCCGCCGCAATCGGCGCGATCAATGGGTCTTCGGGCGTGGCGGCGATGAATTCCACAACAGCAGAAGCATTCCCGCCATGGACGGAAGGCGTCTCATCAATGAGAGGAGTCGGCGGGAGGTGCGGCGGCTCGCGAATCAATGCGTGCGAGAGCGGTTTGCCCGTCACATCGTGCAGCACGTCGAGGTAGCCTGCGGCGGCACGGCGCATCGTGTGCTCCCGCAGGACGAAAGCGCGCGCATTCGCGCCCACCGCACGCCGGAAGGAGACATTCGTGGCGAGCGCGCGCAGGAAGGCAACGAGGGTTTCGCCCTCGAAGGCGTCCGGCGGCACCGTGAGCGCTGCGTCGTCGGGCAAGTCGGCAAAGGCGCCGGTATCGGTGACAATCGTCGGCAGCCCGGCGCTCATCAATCGCAGCACCGCCGCCGAAGTCTCACCGGCAGTCGGATAGCGCAAGTTAATGCAGACATCGGAGGCGGCGAACAAATCCGGCAACTGCGCATCCGGCACATACCCGAGTCGGCGCACGTATCGTTCGATCCCCGCGAACCGCGCGAGGCGCGCAACATCGTAGTTCGGCGAATCGCCACCGACGATCACGAGCGCAACATCGGGCAGTTCGTCGGCGAGTCTGCGCACGGCGCGGAAGACTGCCGGAATCCGCTTGAATGGATTGATCCGCCCAAGAGAAAGAATGACGAAGGTCTCCGGCGCGATGCCGAGCCGCGCGCGCGCATGTTTTGCGTCCGCCAGGGCGATGATCGGCACGCCCATCGGAACGACCTGCGCGCGCGTACCGGGCACGAGCCGCTCCACCCACGCGGACGACGATGGGCTGTGCGTCACAACGCAGCGGGCGGAACGGATAAAGTCCTCGTTGAGTGGATAGTCGAACATCGCTGTCGGGTTCTGCCCGCGCAAAACGTGCGCCGCGACCGCTTCGCCAGGTTCGCCATATCGCGCGCGCATCTCGCGTCGGTAGGCATCGCGCCCGCCGCGTCCCTGCACCGCGCGCCAGACCATCAGGTGATGGAGCACAATATCGTGTAGCACCAGCACGTCCGGCCGGTCGAGCGCCAGCGGCACCATGTAGTTATGTGCAGGGCTATTGCCCATCTGCACCACGACAGCGTCGTACGCGCTCCGGTCGAACTGGCGTGCGGCGACGATCTGTGCCGGTGCGAGCGACGCGGCGAGCGTCGGCACGTAGTTGTCCACGACGACCGCGAGATCGAGCGCGGTCGCGAGCCAGGGGATCAAGTCTTCGCTGTACTGCGAGATGCCGGACTCGACGGGCTGCAACGGCGTGAAATAGGCGACCCGCGCCGCGCGCGCACTCATCGCGTCAATTCCCGCACGACCGTTTCCCAACCGATGTTCGCAACGGCGTTTGGAGCGGCCTTGCCGAGCCGTAGTGCGTCCGCCGGTGCGCGCCACCACCCATCGAGCACGCGGGCAAGTGCGCCGACATCCGGCGCGACGACCGCACCGTTCACGCCATCCTGCACGAACTCCAGCACGCCGCCGCTGTCGCTCGCCGTGAGGACAGGCTTCCCCGCCATCATCGCCTCAACCGCTGCATATCCGTAGTCCTCATCCAACGGCGCATAGACAACCGCGCGGCACGTCCGGTACAAGTGAACAACTTCGGTGTCCGACACGCGTCCGAGAAAATGGACGCGGTCAGTGATCCCGAGCGTCGCCGCGAGCCGTTCCAACCGCTCCCGCTCCGGGCCATCGGAAACCACCCGCAGTTCGACGCGTTCGGTGCACGCTGCGAGCGCGCGAAAAACGAGATCGAGCCGCTTCGCCGCATCGAGCCGCGCGACTGACAGGAGAAACGCGCCATCCGGGCCACCCGGCGCGAGGCCGGTCAGCGTCGTCGGCGGATAGAGTGGTGCGCCCTTGATGGCGTTGAAGCGCGCGAGGCGGGCAACGACATTGCGTGAAATGCCGTAGACGCGCGCGCATTCGCCGAGACCGCGCGCGTCCATCGCGCGGATACTCTCCCGCACCCGGCGGTCGTCCGGTGTGTTCGCGAAGTCGGAAAGCGGCGTGCCGTACCAGTCATACGCCTGCCGGTGCTGGTGAACGACCCACGCCACTTTGTTCGGGTGCCGCACCGCCCACGTCGGAAACTTCGTGCAGATCACGCGATCAACCGGGACACCGTTCGCCTCAGTCAGGTCCAGCAATCGCCAGGCAAGCGCGTGCGCCGGAATCGTCGCGGGCGGGTACCAGCGAAACGGGAGCGCAACGACGGCGACCCGATGCCCCGCCCCTTCGAGCGCGCCCGCAAGCCCCTCGACCAGCACTTCCGCGCCCCCCCGCACGAATGGCACCTGCGTCGCCGCAATGACGATGTTCACGAATGTGCCCCCACCCCCGGCCCCTCCCCCGCCGTGCGGGAGAGGGGGGCTTCGATGCTTTCAGGAGAGGGCGCATGACTCTGTCTCCCGCCGACTCCCCCTTCCCCACGGGGGAAGGGGGCCGGGGGGTTCGGGCCATCCCCCAATTCGAGCGCGGCAACGCGTACGGCGAGCGCTTCCTGACGCGCGACAATGGTATTCAGGGCGGTGATCGTCGCTTCGTTGAAGTCATTGATCTGATCCACAATCGGGTTGATGTACCAGCGTAACCCGATGCGGATCGCGCGCTGCACAAGCGACAGCGCACGTCCGACGACGCGAATCCGCCACATAATCGGGAAGTGTGCAGAAATGTGCGCCAAATCCGCCGCTTGCCGGAGGGGGTCGTCGAGCGCCGCCTGCTCCGTCAGTCCCATCGCCTTTCCTCGTGCGACCGCCTGCGTCCGCAAGGCCGCAATCGTCGCCGCGACATCCATTTGTTCGTTTGCGATCTCATCCGGCATTGTCTATTCCTTCTCATCTCCACACTGGCGATCCCGCGATCGCGTGGGTCGCGCACATCCTACCGGTTGAGCAAATCCGCGTACAGCGTATCTACCTGCGCGACGATCCGATCCCACGTATAGCGGGTGAGGACCTTCTGCCGCCCCGCTTCGCCTAAACGGCGTGCGAGCGGCGGATCATCGAGGATGCGACGGAGCGCGGTGGCGAGCGCCGGGGCATCGCCGAACGGTACGAGCAGACCGTCCACGTCATCGGTGACGACACCGGGGATGCCGCCCGCGTTCGCCCCGATGACGGGTTTGCCATTCGCCCACGCATCGAGAAAGACGATCCCGAACGAATCGGTCCGGGAGGGCAACGCCAGCACATCCGCCGCCGCGAGCACATCCGCCTGCGTCGCCTTGTCCACGAAGCCGAGGAGACGGACGCGCGCGGCTTCGTCCGGTGGCATCTGTTCGAAGTGCGCGCGGGCCTGCGACAGCATCGGCCCCGTCAAGACAAGCGTCGTCTCCCGCCCCGCCCACCAGAGCAGGCGCATCGCAGAAAGGAGATCGTACGCCCCTTTGTCGGCGGCAGCGGTGCCGCTAAAATAGACCACTGAGCCGCGCAGATCGAATGCCTGCCGCGCACGCGCCGCATCCCCCCCCGTGACATCGGCGAGATGGACGCCGACGCCGATCCGATGCATCTGCGCCAGCGGAATGCCGCGTGCGGCGAGGAATGCGCCTTCCTGCTCGGTTTGCACAATCGTCGCGTCCGCGTCCCGCAGCAGTCGCAGTTGATGGGGCATCGAGTAGTATCGCACAATGCTCCGGTCGCCGGGCACGCCGAGATGGACGAAGGGCGTGACGACAAACGGGATACCGGCCCGCCGTGCCGCATTTGAGCCTGCAAACACGGTGGATTCGATGGATATGTTCGCCGTGTGCACGAGGTCGAATTGCGTCGCATGCGCAGCGACCCAGCGATGGAGCGCGGGCGTCCACGGCGCAAAGGAGCCGCCGCGCCGCAGCAGCGCATCGCGCCCCGGCAGCGACGGCGCCCGGCTCGCTTCCGCCATCGCACGCCGGAGGACACGGTAGCCGAGCGTCGCGGCCGGATAATGGCGCACCGGGAACCGCAGAACGTGGACGCCGTTCACCGTCTCATCCGGCGGCGCATCCACCCGGCGCGCGTGCGGGTTCCAGAAATACTCCAGGTCCCACGCGTCGGTCGTCACGACCGTCACGGCGTCACCAGCCGCCGCAAACCGCTCGGAGATTTCGCGGACGTAGTTCTCCGAGCCACCCTCGTACGGAAAATACCGCTGGACGATATGGAGCAACCGGCGGGGCGTGCGGGCCACCTAGGGCGTCCCAGTAGGTCGCGCCGTCGGCACAACACTCCCGGTGCCGGTCGTCGGCGCGATGACCGTGACGGTACCGATACTCAACTGCTGCTGGAGGCCCGCGAGGCGTGTGCGCGCGCTGTCACCGATGTCGCCGGAAGGGTCGAGGTCCGACGCTTTGCGGTATTCGTTCAGCGCCTCGCTCAGCCGGGGCGGTTGTAGCGAGGTGTAGACATTGCCCAACCCGAGGTGCGCCTCCGCCTCCGTATGTGCCGCTGGCTTCAGGCCGATTGCCTGCACGAACTGGCTTTGTGCGCCCTGCACATCGCCGCTCACAAGGAGCAACGTGCCGACACTCGTGTGGGCCTGCGCGTCGTCGGGGCGCAATTGCAGGTAGCGCTGATAGACGAGTAGCGCCTGCTGGTACTGGCCGGTCTGGTCGTAGTAATCCGCGAGGTCGCGGACGACGTTGGCATCGTTCGGGCTTGCGGTGGCACGGGCGATCAACTGGCTCGGGTCGGTGCGCGAGGGCGTGGTCGGATTCGACGTCCCATTCGTGGAAATTGTGATTGTGCCGACAAGGGAGACAACGAGCGCCGCCGCGACGACGATACCGAGCACGATCAGTCCCCGCCGCGCGAATCGCTGGTTGGATGTCGGGCGACGCCGTTGCGGCAGGCTCGTGCGGGCGCGATTGGCGGCGCGCCTCCGCCGCTCTGCGGATGACGGCATCGCGCTACCCCTCCCCGGCGAGCGCGCTCAGGGCACGCCGCAGCCGGAGGTCGCTGATTTTGCCTTCCGCCAGCACGCGTTCGTCGTCGCCATCCCCGACGGCGACGACCGGGATACGCTGCCCGTAGCGCGCTTCGAAGTCCGGCTGCCCGGCAATGTCCACGACACGCAACGATGCGCCGTCGGTCGCTGCGACCGCGCGCGCGACGGGTTTCTTCGCGTCGTCGCAGAGATGGCAGCCGGTGCGGGTATAGAGTGTGACGATGATCTTCGAACTGGAGCGTCGCACGCGCCGAAGCACTACGTTCATGCACGCAGTATCGTCAGCGGGACGAAGGCCCGTCAAGCGGGCGACCCATCGGCGATCACGCCGAGTAGCCGCGCCGCCACTTCCCGCTGCGCCTGATCGTGCCGCCGGTACTCCTCCTGCCACTCTTGCGGCATCGCGCCGATCATTTCGTACGCCTGCACCATCGGCGTCTCGCCACCGTGCCATGCGCCCGCGACGACATCACCGAGGAAGACCGTCATGTCGGTGGCGTCGAGCGCGCCGACCACGCGGCACTCGACGAACCCCGGCGGTGCGGCAAGGATCGGGCTGCCCGTCACGCCGCGCGCCCATGCCAGCCCGTCAAGTTTGTCCGTCGCTTCATGCCCGGAGCGGAAGCCGAGTTGCCGGACGACTGCCAACTGCTCCGCACCGAGCGGATGAACTGCGAATGCGCCACTGGCCGCGATCAGATCGTGCGTGCGGTTCGCCTTCCAAATTTGGATCAGCAGCCGTGGATGCTCCGGCAGGATCGAGCCGGAAAGCACGCCCACCGCGATCTGCCCGCCTACCGCGTCGCCGTGCGCCGCCGTCACCGCGCACACCGGCCCCCACAGCCGCG
The DNA here is from genome assembly GCA_038238655.1 of Thermomicrobiales bacterium. GTDB lineage: Bacteria > Chloroflexota > Chloroflexia > Thermomicrobiales > JALYUS01 > JALYUS01. The sequence continues at coordinate 6,566 of JBBSFO010000283.1, forward strand.
ATGTTATCCGCCGTATCGCCGTGAGATCCATACGCTACTCCGTTTCTCCATCGCGAAAGGGACGATTGAGCGACAGAGGCACAGAGGAAGAGGGAGGAAAGGAGACTGGGATTATTGTATTTCTTCTCTGTGTCCTCTGTGCCTCAAATGTTTTCCCCGGTCAGTCGTCGCTGAGGGCGGCGAGGCGGGTGCGGAGACGAGTGACGCGCTC
>JBBSFO010000284.1:0-6772 GCA_038238655.1 Thermomicrobiales bacterium
CACCCCCGCGGTTGTTGCGTCTGGCTAAACCCCGCCGCCTCTGAGTTTCTGAATGCTTGAGTGAGACGTTTGTCGCGCGTGATCGCGCGGTGTCGCGGCCTGCGGTGCGAATACTTTGCTACGGCGCGGGGGCGGTTGGGAGTTTCATCGCGGCGCGGCTCGGGCTAACGGGCGCGGACGTGACGCTGCTGGGCAGACCGGCGATGGTGGAATCGCTCGCCCGCACCGGCCTCGGGCTCGAAACGGATGGGCGGACGTTTGTTGCCCTTATCCGCGTAGTCGCGAGCATTGACGCGATGCGTACGCCGCCCGATCTCGTTTTTCTCGCGGTCAAATCGCACGACACCGAAGCCGCGCTGCCCGATCTGCGGCGACTGGCGGCGATGGGTGCGACGATCTGCACGATGCAGAATGGCGTCGGCAACGAGCAGATGCTGAGTGATGCGCTCGGCGCGGAGCGGGTGATGAGCGGTGCGATCACGATCAGTATCAGCATGCCCGAACCGGGCCTTGTCGTGCAGCATACGGGCGAGGGCGGGGTCGCCTTCGCGCCCGTACCCGGTGGTCCGTCGCCCGGCACGGCGCTCGCCATTTTCGATGAGGCTGGGCTACCGGCGGTCGGCGTCGCGTCGTACCACGACCTCAAATGGTCGAAACTCCTGCTCAACCTGCTCGCGAACGCGCAGGCGGCGATCCTCGATAGCGATGCGTCGGCGGTCGTCGGCGATCCGGCATTGTTCGGGATCGAGCAGCGGGCGTTCCGCGAGGCGCTCCGCGTGATGCGGCGCGTTCCGGCGCAGCCAATCGGACTACCGGGGTACGATGTGCCGAAACTGGCGCTGGCGATGCACTTTCCCCGTCCAGTTGCGTGGCGATTGCTCAAGGAGCGGATCGGTGGCGGGCGGGGCGAGAAGCGCCCCTCGCTCGCCCTCGACCTCGCGCGCGGCAAGCGGCAGACCGAGGTGGATTGGCTCAATGGTGCGGTCGAGCAGGCGGCGCGGCGCTACGGCATGCGCGCGCCTGTCAATGCAACGCTCGCTGCCCTTGTCGGTCAACTCGCTGCCGATCCTGCCGCCTGCCCGCCGGTCTCCGAACGGCGCGCGTGGCTCCAGCAGTCACTTCGGGAGCGCGGCGTCCGTGTCCGATTGACATGAATACGAGGGGCAGCGAGCAGGAAAGCCTCATGCGGCGCGGCTGCTTCATCAGCGGTGTGGTGACGGTGATCGTGCTGATCGTCATCAAGCGTTTCCTTTTTCGGTTGCCGCCACTCGGTATTCTTGTGCTCGCGGCGCTCCTCTGGATCGGATTCTTCGTCTTTATCCTGCGGCGTGGCGGGAACCGGGGAGCAGAGTAAGAATACCTGAACGGAGCATACACGGAGTGGATAGAACCGATGTGCCACAATGGGAAGCGCGATTCGCGGCCTTTCTCGCGGAAAGCCAGCACGCGGAAGACGCGGCGCATGACGCGATGCATGTGCGGCGTGTCGTCGCGAATGCCCGCACGCTGGCAGAGGTGGAAGGGGCAAATCTCATGGTTGTGCTGCCCGCCGCGTGGCTGCACGATTGCGTGAATGTGCCGAAAGACTCGCCGGAGCGGGCGATGGCGTCGCGCCTTGCGGCGGCGGCGGCGGGCGACTATCTGCACGATGTCGGCTATCCGGCAGAGCCTATCCCGGCGATCCAGCACGCAATCGAGGCGCATAGTTTCTCGGCGCGCATCGCACCGCGCACGCGCGAAGCGCAGGTCGTGCAGGATGCCGACCGGCTCGATGCCCTCGGCGCGGTCGGTATCGCGCGGACACTGATGCTCGGCGGCGCGATGGGCACGCCGCTCTACGACGCGAGCGAGCCATTTCCCATTTCGCGCATCGCAGACGACCGCGAGAATGTCCTCGACCATTTCTTCGTCAAGTTGCTGACCCTCAGCGATACGATGCAAACCCACGCCGGTCGTGCGGAGGCGGAGCGTCGCACCGCTTTCATGCGCCACTACCTCGCACAACTCAGTGACGAGATCGGCGCGAAAGCGCCTCGTAACGGAGAATGAAATCGAACTACCAATCCTCAGGTGGATTTAGTTCTACGATGCTCTGTATCTAACCTGGCATCGTCGTCTGACAATGCCTCCATGGTTTGCCCTCGCTCTCGCTCAGCAACTGATCCGTTCGATAGGCGATCGCGACGACGCCATTGGGCAGGAACTGATCGCGAAAAAAGTGCAGACCCTGCGCGCGGTCAGCACCGCCCTCGTCGGTCAGCAGTAGTTCTTCGCCGAAGGCAGCGATATCCTCTATTATTCGCTCGTAGCGATAATACGCGAGCGCCACCGGATTGATTTCCGTCTGACCATAGCCCTGATAGAACCACGCTTCCTCCGATGCGTCGTGCCAGACGCCACCGATGCCGCCGCCGATGAACATGAGGTCACGCTCCTTGGGCGCGAAGGTCAAGGTGTCCCAATCAACGATGGAAAGCGCGTCGTTCGTGCCGATCAGCACATTGCCGCCGTGGATGTCGGCGTGGCACAGGACCTGTGGGGGCGATTGGGTACGCAGGGTGGCACCGAGGGTGTCGGCGCGCGCGACGATCCGGGAGATTTCGTCGCGTCGGGCGTGCAGGAACGCCGCCATCGCTGCCGCCACCGGATCAGCGAATGTCGTCGCCTCAACCTGCGCCTGAAACGCTCTAACCAGATCGCGCCAATGCGGCGCATAGGTTTCCTGCGGGACGGACGGCCTGAGCGCGTGCGGCACGCCCGCCGAATGCATCGCCTTAAGGGCGGCGCCAAGCGTCATCCACTGCCGCTCCGACAAGGGCGCCGCAAACCCATTCTGGCCCGCGACAAACGGGAATAGGATCACCGCGAAGGTATCCAGGCTTGCCCAGAGCTGGCGGGCATTGGTTTCGATCGGCGCAATAATTGGTGCGATGCCCTGGTCGTGAAGGAAGCGGGGGATGGCCACGGTCATGGCATCGAAGCGACCGCTACGCCGCCAGCTGCGCAACTTGAGAAAGAACGGCGTCGCATCGTCGGCGACTACTTGGTAGACGGCGGTGTCCACATCGTTGCCGAGCGGGAGAAAGGTGATCTGGGCTGCGTGCAGCCCGTAGTGATCGCGCAGACAGGCGCGCAGCGTTTCGTTGGGCACATCCGGTTTTTCAAGCATCGTGGCCTCGCTCACGGAACATTGCGCTGCGGGGCAGGAGACAAACAACGAGTCGTGCGCCGCGCGACCGTGTGTTCGGGGCGTGACTGCGTGGTTGCCGATAGACGTTCACATGCATATAGACGTCCATCCTCAGTGGCCGAGGGTGCGCACGCTCATCGCGCGGGGCTGCCATTGCACGTCGGCGCGCTTGAAGCGGGCGAGGAGCGCGGTCGCTTCGGCATGGAGCGGGCGGATATGCGGCATCTTCACTTTCCACTTGCCGGTTACCTGGAAGATGACGAGTTGGCTGTCGCCACGTACCGCGAGGGTGGATGTTTTCGGGTCCGTGCCCGATGCGGTGAGGTGATTGACGACATCGTGCAAGGCGGCGATCAATGTTTGGTACTCCGCCTCGTTGTTCGTGACGTTCTTGCCAAAGGTCAGCCGTTCGATCCGGCGCTCCGCGTGCGTCCGCAGTTCGTACGAACCGTATCCATCGCCGGGATTCCCCCGCGAGCCGCCATCGAAGATAATCGTGTACTCCGCTTCGTTCCGTTCCATCGCGGCGATGGTATCATGTTCGTACAGGTTGGGGTAGGGGTTCCATGCACGCCATAGCGATGAAGGAGATTGAGGTGCAATGGCCGCGCTCGCACTGACCGTACTGCTCGCGCTGCTCTGGATCGCGCTGGTTGGGGTCGGCTATTGGCATGGCGGCTGGCGGCAGATCGTCCTGCTCGCAGCGATGCTGCTTTCCTATGCCGTCCTGTCCGAGTGGGCTGCGCCGAATGGCCGCGATCTTTCTGCCCGATTCCATTGGAGCGTGGCGCGGACGACGACCGGGGTCGCGTTGTGCTATCTGCTTGCCGGCACGCTGATCCTCGGATTGCTAGGCAGTTTCGCACTGTACCGCCCGCGTCCGCTCGGCCCGGTGGAGCGGCGGCTGGGTGCGGCGATGGGCGTCCTCAATGGTGGGTTATTTCTCGCCCTCGCCCTTCGTACCTTGCGCTCGTATGCGTTCGTGGCGGGGCGTGGGCAGGCGCTGCACGCGAGTCTGTTGTCCCGGTTCCTGATCGAGGATGTCGGCTATCTATTGCTCGCCGCACTCGCTCTCGGGGCGGTCGGGGCGGTCGTCGGCCTCATTGCCACGCGGCGTGATGAGACACGGGAGATGGCCCTGCTCGATGCGGTCGCGACACCGGCTGTCACGATTCCAGTCACCGCGCGACACGACGACCGCCCGGCCGTGCCCGCACCGCCTGCACCCGTCACCCCGTCTGCGTCGCCTGTACCGGTCTATGCGACGGCTCCACTGATTGACTGGCCCACCAGACCGCCACCCGGCGTGCAAGCCGCGCCGCAATCGGTGGAATTTCCCCTACCCGAAGCGCCAAACGTCGCGGCACAGCCGGACAGCGCGCGCGTGTCCGCGCCACTTCCTGCCCGCCCGCAGGCACCGCCGCGTGTACCGCCGCCGATGATCTACCCGGTCGCCACTCTCCTCGCTGCGCAGGCAAAACTGGCGACACACGTGACGCGTGCAGCACCGAGCATGCCGCCCCCAATCCCGTCGCAACCTGCTCCTTTACCCGATGCGGCATTACCCTCGGTAGCCAATACCATGCAACCGGTACGCCCCATCGGCCCGCCGCCCGGCGCGACGCACCCCACATTTGTGCTACCGACTGCGGTTCAACCGCCGATGCCACTGACACCGCAGCAACCCACCCGAGCGAATGTGGCGGGGGAGCCACCACCCGTCATGCGTGAACGTGATCCACCGGCGGCGGAGACGCCCCCACCTACCCTCCGCGAGGGCGATGTTGCCATGGGCGAGGCATCGCTACCTAGTGTGCGGCAATTAAATGTTGCGACGCAGGATGTCCCGATTGTGCGGAAGGACGCTGAGTCAATGCCCAAGGTGGCACAGGACGATCCGCAGCCTGACACGAAGGGAGAAACGATGCACGCTGATCCACAAACGCCGCCGACCGCCCCGCCCATACCGAATGCGACGTTGTCAACCACGGCGATGCCGATGATTGTCCCGCCGCCCTTGCCGCCGATGCCTACCGCACGCCCAACTGCCTCGGCCATACCACCGACACCGAAAAGTGTCCCGCCCGCCGCATCGAATCAGCGCACATTCGTGGACGAAGCGGCGAAGGCGCGTACCGGTTTCGCCCGCGTCGCAGTCGCCCGGCAGGCGGGGAGCAGAGCCGACGAAACTGAGCCGACGCACCCGCATCCCGCCGCGCCGCCGGAGCCGCTCCAACCGCCGCTGCCAACCGGGCCGCGCGTCCATCACTGCTCCACCTGCGGCTACCCCGTGCGCGATCACGCACGCTATTGCCCAAACTGCGGCAGTCGTCAGGGGAGATGATTCGCGTTTTTGCTGAGTTGGAATCGGCATGTAAGCCGATAGCAGAAGCGATTCTCCCCTCTCCATCACAATGGAGAGGGGTCGGGGATGAGGAATACCGTTATCGCGCGTGCATCTCGCCGAGGCGATCCACGTCTGCCTTGTCTATCTTGAGATGGACATGATCGTCGGTCGCCATCGGGTCAATTAAGTCCACGGGGACTTTACGCTCCTTCTTGAAAAGCAACCCTTCTTCGATCACGATGTGCCCAATACGCCCGGTATTCACCTCGATGACGACATCCTTGACAGTGCCAATGTGCCCACCATCGCTGCCAACGACCGTTTGCCCTGCCTTGACAGTCATCGGCATTTCCGTACCGAGCCGTTCGGCAACGATCGGTACTTCGTCGCCCTGATGCAGCCCCGTCGCGGCGATCTTCGTGCGCGGGAGTTCACCGACGAGCATGCCATCGGTATTGACGACCGGCACACGATCAATATTTGCGGTGTTCATGCGGATCGCATCGTCCACTGTCGCGGTATCCGGCAGAACCATCGGTATGGGTTCGACGGTCAGTTGGCCAACAAGTTTTTCTTCGCTGGCCTGCTCGCGGGCGGCGGCGAGGCTGACAAAGCCGATGGGTTTGCCCTCATCTGTGATGATCGCCATGTGGTTGCCTTCCTGCTCCAACCGCCGCAGGACGACCATCGAGGGAACACGCATGTCCACCGCCATCAGCGGTGGCTCGATGAGATCGGTAATCGGTCGGTGGCTCTCGGTAACCATTATTGGTCTCCTTCGCTACGGGTTCGACGTCTGTTCGGGCATGCGCCGCGTGACGTTTCCGCCTCGTTCTGAGCAATGCAAATCCGGTGCCACAATAACCGTAGGGAAATTGGAGTACCACGAGAAATGGCATCCGGAGATTGAGGAGCGGTATCGAATCTGCGAACATCTCTCGTACATAAAAGCCGACGGTAAACGTAGATCGAAAGGAAAGTCATGAGCAATACGCCATCCGAAAAGAATGTGCCCAGGACGTCGTGGCGCCCGATCTACGCGCAGGTGAGTATGAGGAGTCAGCCGCTCTCCGCGCGGGTGAACATCGCTCCCGTTCCCGCATCGGCGCATCGCACAGATTGTCGAGCGTCGCGCAGAGATGGTTCGTCAGCCTCGTACGCACCGTACGCACCTATTGGAAGGGCTGCTCCATCGGGTCCGACGGCACCCTGCGGGACTGACATCCGTGCATAAC
>JBBSFO010000285.1:0-6727 GCA_038238655.1 Thermomicrobiales bacterium
AAGCCCCAACCCCTTGCCCCCTTCCCCACGAGGGAAGGGGGCTCTTTCTTTTCTCGGCCCACAATTGCGTAACTCAAACCCATTGACGCGGCTGGTACAATGACAAGTCCGGTCGCGCCGCTTCTGGCGGCATGTGGCTCCCCTCGATGCCCGAAGGGAGGGTTTTTCGTGCGCCTGTATTATGAGGTCGCGCTCCGCTCCTATCGGCGATGGACGGCCTACCGCGCCGCGACATTCTCCGGCATCGTCACCAACTGCTTCTTTGGGTGCATCCGCGCCCTGATTTTCATCGCCCTCTACCACGAACGCGGCGAGGTCGCCGGGTACGATCTGACCGACGCGATCACCTTCGTCGCACTGGGGCAGGGGATGCTGATGGTGCTCTATCTCTGGGGTTGGTGGGAGGTCGCCGATACGATCAAGACGGGTAGCGTCGTGACCGACCTTTCCCGTCCGTACGATTACTACGCCTACTGGCTGGCGCGAGATATGGGACGTGCCATCTATCACCTCATTTTTCGCGGTGTCACGTCATTTGTCGTCATTGCATTGATTTTCGGGGCGCGGTTCCCCGCATCGCCCGCGCAGTGGCTGCTCTTCGCGCTCAGCGTCGCGCTCGCCGCCGTCACCTCATTCGCTTTCCGCTTCATCGTCAACATCAGCGCCTTCTGGCTCCTTGACGTGCGCGGCGTCGGGAGCGCGGCGGCAATCGCGGCGACGCTCTTTTCCGGCTTCGAGGTGCCCCTTGTCTATTTCCCCGGCTGGCTGCTGCTTGTCAGCAATGTGCTCCCGTTTCGCGGCATGATGCAAACCCCGGCGGACATCTTCCTCGGCCATCTCGTGGGCATGGATGCGCTCGCGGCGCTCGCCCTCCAGGTCGTCTGGTGCGCCGTCCTCATTCTTGTCGGGCGGGTGATGGTCGTCACCGCGACGCGGAAAGTCGTCGTGCAGGGAGGATAACGAGTGCTGAGTACCAAGTGCTGAGTGCTGAGGAGATGGAGGCTGGCGCAATGGAACATGCAGATGTCTCAAGAACGGGCCAATTACCGCCGGAGCAAGAGAAACGAACGAACGCGCGCCCTCTCAGCACTCAGTACTCAGTACTCGGTACTGAATCTTCGCTCTACCTCCGCTTCATTGCTGCGCGTGTGCGGGGGCAGATGCAATACCGGGCATCGTTCGTCCTCGATGTGATCAGTCGCTTTCTCGTCAATGGGCTGGAACTCGCCGGGATCTTCATCCTCTTCCACCAATTCAGCTCGCTCGGCGGCTGGCGGGTCGGGGAGATCGCTTTCCTGTACGGTCTGGTGACGATCTCCTTCGCGCTCCACGAGGTGATCGCGCAAAGTTTCGAGGATTTCTCGCTCACGGTACGACAGGGGGAATTCGACCGCATCCTCCTCCGTCCCGTCACGCCGATTGTCCAGGTACTCGCCTCAGATTTCCAACTGAAGCGGCTCGGGCGCGTGCTCACGGGTGTCCTCGCGCTCGTCCTCGCGCTGATGCGGGTGCATCTGACCTGGACGGTCGGGAAGGCGCTCTACCTGCCGGTCGTCATCCTCAGCGGCGTTTTTCTCTTCGCCGCGATTGATTTGATCGGCGGCACGCTTTGTTTCTGGACGATCGAGCGGACGGAGGTGATGAACGTCTTCACCTATGGCGGCGTCTTTATGTCGAGTTATCCGATCAGCATCTATCAGGCGTGGATCCGCCGTACCTTCACCTTTTTCATCCCCCTCGCCTTCGTCGCGTACTATCCGGGGCTGTATTTCCTCGACCGCACGGATCCACTCGGCCTGCCGCGCTTCGTTGCCTTCCTCACCCCCGCCGTGACGGTCGCCTTTTGCGCCGTCGCCCTCGGATTCTGGGAGTGGGGCGTGCGGCACTATCAGAGTACGGGCAGTTGAGCGAGAGATTCGGAGTTCGAAGCGGGTCTCTCAACCTCGAACCTCGAACTCCGAACTCCGAACCAGGAAAGGATGCATCGGTGATTGTCGCAGAGCACTTGGAGAAGACGTATCAGGTGCCGGTGCGACAGAAGGGTGGGGCGATTCGGGCGCTTGTCTCGCGCGGGACGCAGGCAGTGCGCGCGGTGGATGACATCTCTTTCACCATTGCGCCGGGGGAGATGGTCGGCTATGTCGGGCCGAACGGGGCAGGCAAGAGCACGACGATCAAGATGCTCACCGGCATCCTCGTGCCGTCGGGTGGGCAGGTGCGCGTCGCGGGGCTTGACCCGACGCGGCAACGACGGACGCTCGCCGCGCGGATCGGTGTCGTCTTCGGGCAACGGACGCAACTCTGGTGGGATTTGCCATTGATCGAATCGCTCGAACTCTTGCGCTACGTCTACCGCGTGCCCGCAGCGCGCTTCGCGGAAAATCTCGCGGCATTTCGTGAGATTCTCGGCCTCGATGAATTCTTGCAAACGCCGGTGCGTCAACTCTCACTCGGTCAGCGAATGCGCGGCGATCTCGCGGCGGCATTGCTCCACGATCCAGCGATCCTGTATCTCGACGAGCCAACGATTGGGCTGGATGTCGTCGCGAAGGGGCGCATCCGCGAATTCCTGCTGGAAATCAACCGCGAGCGCGGTGTCACGGTACTTCTGACGACGCACGATATGGCGGACATCGCGCATCTTTGCGCGCGGATGATGATTATTGACCACGGCCATTTGCTGTACGATGGCAGCGTCGCGGCGATCCGTGACCGCTTCGGCACGGAGCGGACGTTGGTCGTAGACCTGGAGACGGCCGAATCGGGGCCACTCGCAGGTCTCCCCGCCGAGGAAGTCCGCGCGGACGGCCTGCGCCGCTGGTTGCGCTTCCGGCGCGCCGAGGTGACGGCTGCGGAACTGATCGTCGCCGTCACCGCCCGCTATCGCATTCGTGACCTGACCATCGAGGAACCGGAGATCGAGGACATTGTGCGACGGATCTACCAGGAGGGGATGAGTAACGAGTAACGAGTAGCGGGTAACGAGAAGTCGTAATCCCCTCTCGTTACTCGTTACTCCCGAAGGAGTCCCATGCCCTATCCAACACAACATCTCGCGGTGGTGATGCCCCTGATCGCCGCGATGCCACCGAAATATCGCCTGCCGGTGTTTGTCGGCGGCGTGTTGATTGATGTGGATCATTTTCTCGATGTCGGGATGCACAAATCGGGCAGGGCACAGGATCGTACCTTTGTCCTCTTTCATGGTCTCGATGTGATCGCTGCGGTCGCTCTGGTCGCTGCGTGGCGGAAAAACCCGACGCTCGGCGCGGTCGCACTCGGCATGACGCTCCACCACGCAATGGATTACGCGACCGAGCGCAACTGGGTGAAAGTCTCCCTCCTCCGGCGCGCCATACGCCGCTTCTCTACCCCGAACGCTCACCACCACTGGGAGAACCGCTCCCCACTCACCTGGCTTTGATGTGATCTATATTTCTCTCGTCGTTTCAGTTATTCTTGCCGGTACACATGGGAGTCGTAGATGAGCGATGGGGTGGGATATGATTGGTCGCTTTCTTGTTCCTCATGAATCGGGCATGTGTCAATGAGAAGCCATCGCGGATATTTGCGTGAATGCTGATGAAGACATTCGCGCGTTTCTCGGATCGGATGAATAAGATGGTCACATCACATCGCAAACCACTCGAAGCGTACTTGGCGATGGAGTACCCTCTCCAAGTCATCGCCAGCCTTGACGGCGGGTTCGTTATTCGTTTCCCTGATCTTCCTGGCTGCGTCTCGCAGACCGACGATCTCGCGGAAGTTGGCGTTATTGCGGAGGAGATTCGCACGCTTTGGATTGAAACCGAATACGAAGCAGGTGCGGAGGTCCCTTCACCTTCGTACTCCGAAGAATACAGCGGCAAGTTCAATCTGCGGCTGCCGCGCTCACTGCACCGTGCACTCGCTGAATCGGCTGCACAGGAAGGGGTGAGCCTGAATCAGTACGTCACTATGCTGCTCGGGCGCCGGGACGCGCAGGCCCGCGTCGAGCGGCGACTTGATGCGGTCGAGGCACGGATTGCCGCGATGAGCGAGCAAACCGTCGCCGCATGATCCCTCCATCGCGCGCGATTTGCATTTTCGGCGCGTCTATGACCGCACCGATCCCCCTGCAGCAAAACACCTCCAATATGCTCCGTTACGATGGAAGCCAGGGGCGTTGCTGCGGAGGTTGCAGAGAGCCTTGGCGGCCCGTGTCCTTGACGTGGTAGAGATGGCCGTCAATCGTCGTGATGTATAGGGTGCGGAGATCGGCGTCGCCGAAGGTGCAGTTGGTCGGGCGACCGGCAGGGACAGGGTGTTCCTCCAACACCGTGCCATCCGGTGCGAAGACGGCAATCCGGCAGCCCAGCCCGCCGAGTTCCCAGCCACAGGTCGCGACGATATTTCCCTCCGTGTCGAAGCACATGCCGTCAATGCCCCGGTTCGCGCCGAAATCATGCAGCACGGTGTAGTCGCCGAGCGTCCCGTCTTCTCGGACCGGATAGCCACGCAACTCGCGCTTCGCCGTCTCGACATAGTCACTCTGCGCGACATACAACATGCGCTCATCCGGCGAAAGCAGGATGCCGTTCGGGCGAGTCGTATCGAAGGTGACGCGTGCGATCGCCCACGGTCCGGAGTCGTCATCGGGTGGCGTGAGGCGATACACGGAGTCGTGATCGAGCGCGCGGCCTTCCTGCGCCCCGTAGCGCGGATCGGTGAACCAGATGCGCCCCTGGCTATCGAGTGCGAGATCGTTCGGTGCGTTCAGTCGCTTCCCCTCGAACTGGCTGACGAGCGTCGTTTTCTTGCCATTCGTGTCGTAGCAGGCGACCGCGCCGCGCGTCCCCTCGCAGGCGAAGAGGCGACCGTCCGGTGCGAGGAGTAGGCCATTCGTCCCGCCGGTGTCGGTGTAGACGGTGCGCAGCGTTTGGGCGGCGGGATCGTACCGCAAGATGCGGTTCTGCTGGATTGCCGTAAAAAGGAGGCCACTACCGTCCCACGCCGGCCCTTCCGTGATCGTCATCGGCCCCGCGAGCAGTTCAAAAGTCCATGCCATCGCGCTTTCCCCCACTCATATTACCGGTATGCTCCACATGCATGCAACACTGCGAAATGAGCATAGCAGAGAGCAGTTCGGAGTTCGAGGTTCGAGGTTCGGAAATAGGGAGTACCGCCTGCCCCGATCCCTGAACTCGAACTCCGAACTTCTCCTTCATCCATGCGGCGATTTTCGGCGTAGACAGTGATGGGTCGACAACGTACACTCAGAGCCGGATGCGGCTTCGCAAGGAGGCACACACTATGGCGACAACGATCTCTCCCCCACAAATGTCCCCCACCGATGAAACCCCGGAGGTCCGGTCGCTGGTTGCCGCATGGCATGCGGGCACGATCGGGCGGCGCGACTTCCTAATGCGCGCAACGGTGACGCTCGGCACGCTCGCTGCAGCGACGATGCTCCTCGAATCATGCGGTGGGAGTGGCCCGACCGCGACACCGTTCGCAACGGCCGCACCGACGACCGCCGCGACGCGCGCCGCCGGATCCGCTGCCGCACCGGTGGCCAGCCCGAGCGCCCCGAGCGCCGTAGCCGCGACGACGGCCCCGACCGCAGCAACGAGTGGATCAGCCGCTGCCGCGACGCAAGCGCCCCCCGGTACTACTGCTGCCGGTGCAAGTGCGGCCGCAGGTACCCGGCCCGCCGGTTCGGTTGCCGCTCCGGCGGGCACGACGACTGCCGGTTCCGCCGTCGCGGGGCAACCCGTCGCGACTGGTGTGGCGGCGGATCAGGTGAACGCAAAGATGGTCCAGTTCAAGAGCGGCACGGCGGATATCATCGCCTACGAGGCGCGTCCGAAAACAGGAACCGGCCCCTTCCCGGCCGTCATCGTCATTTTTCAGAATGCTGGTGTGAATGAGCACATCAAGGATGTGACGCGGCGTCTCGCGAAGGAAGGATACATCGGACTCGCTGTGGACTTCCTATCTCGTGACGGTGGGACAATGGCCTTCAACACACCACAAGATATTGGGGCAGCGACTTTTCGACTGCCCGATGAGCAGATACTCAGCGATATTACGGCTGCGGTCACCTATCTCAAGGGTACAGGCGTCGGCGCGCCGAAGGTCGGGATCATCGGCTTCTGCTTCGGTGGGCGGTACGTCGTGCTCTCGGCAGAGAGAGTGAAGGGACTGGATGCTGCGGTCGCCTTCTATGGGCAGCTTACCGCCAGCAATACGCCGGGTAGTATCGACCCGACGAAAGATGCTGCGAGCCTCTCCTGCCCGCTGATGGGCAACTACGGCGCGCTCGATACCCTCTCGAAGGCGGTTCCGGCATTTCAGGAAGCGGCGAAGGCCTCGGGCAAGCCGCTGGACTTCAAGGTGTTCGAGAACACCGGCCACGCCTTCAACGACGACACTCGCCCCTCCGGGGGTGGCTTCGGTTACGTCCCCGCTTCCGCACTGGAAGCATGGACACGCACGCTGGGATGGTTCAAGAAGTATCTGGCGTAAGGGAAACCTCACCCCCGGCCCCTCTCGTACGGAGCCATTGCGATGGAGGGGGGTGTCTCGCGTGAAATACTGTGGCATTCCCCATACGCCTCGATCTAAGTGAGGAGGGCCGGGGGTGGGGGGTGTTTCAGAGCAGATACAGCACACCGAAGAGGATCACCCAGACCGCATCCACGAAGTGCCAGTACATCGCGGCTGCCTCGACGCCGAAGTGATGCTC
>JBBSFO010000286.1:0-6726 GCA_038238655.1 Thermomicrobiales bacterium
GACTGTTGTGGTGCCCGCCGCGACCGCATGCGCGAGCGGTGTTCCCTCCTCAACGGTGAGCGAATAGGCGGAGAGATGATCGGGCGCGAGCGCGATGGCCGCTCGTAGATCGTCCTGCCAGTCGGCGAGTGTCTGATCCTGCCAGCCGAAAATGAGGTCCGCGCTGATGCTCGCGAACCCGGCGGCGCGGGCATGTGTGATCGCTTGTCTCCCTTCCTCCGCCGTGTGCAGCCGCCCAAGCGTTGCGAGGCCGCGCGGATTGAAGGTTTGCACACCGATCGAGAGGCGCGTCACGCCCGCCGCACGGAACCCGGCGAGGTGGCGCGGTCGGAGCGGTCCCGGATTCGCTTCCAGGGTGATTTCCGCGTCTGGCTGGACATCAAATTCCTCACGAATGGTCGTGAGGATGCGCCCGATTTGCGCGGCGGGCAACAGTGATGGTGTACCCCCACCGAGAAAGATTGTCGCCACCGGCGGGTTCGGTGCGAACCGTGCCGCGCCCTGCCGGATTTCCTCGCACAGCGTATCTACATACGTCGGTGCAACGTGCAACATCCCCTCGACGACCGCGAAATCGCAATACGGGCAGTGTTTCTGGCAAAACGGGATGTGAACGTAGATGCCGATCTGCGCGTCGGTGTTGATGATTGGCACCTCGGTGATGGCATCGGGGATGTTCAATGAGGATGCATCAAACGCTGTCTCACGTCGTGCTGAATCATGCACGGCTATGATACGAGTGCCGGTTGTTGAACCTCGACTGTTTCGCCGAATGATTCCCACTCAGGGAGTGGATCGCCATCTTCGACCATCGCGCCGACGTGCATGTTCATCGCGCCACGAATGTTCTCGCGGACCTCGTCGAGGGTCCGTCCCGTTGCGATGCAACCGGGGAGGTCTGGCACATATGCCGAGTAGTTCCGGGGACCGGCTGTGATGACAATTGCATAATGCATGGATCTCTCTCCTTATCGCCATCCGGCTTGTTCTTGAATGCTTTTCCAAGTCTTGGGATCAATTTCTTCATTTGGGTGGCCGGCAACGGTCACTTTTCCCTTCTTCTCCGAGTGTCTGTACTGACGGTGGCTACCTTTCTGATCTTTCAGATACCACCCATCGTCCAGTAGCCGTCGAATGACCTCGCGCACCTTCATTCTTTAGCCCTCAATCGCGGTAGTGTCAAGTTGCCTCCCCCTAATAGGGTTCGCAGAGTCTTTCGCGAGCGGCGGATGATCGCTGACGATGGCCTGAAATGCGGACTCCGCCCGTTCAGCGTCGTCCGCAGTGGCGGGATGATCGCTGTAGCGGGCGGCACGGTAAGCATCGGTGAGGACGAGAAGCGGCGCGCCCGCATGTGGGTAAAGCCGTTCGAGGGGCGGCACATGCTCGCGGGGCGCAGCGGAGGGAAGGCGCGGCGTACCGGCGCGTGCCGCCCGATGGAGCAGGCGCGAGTAAAGCGTGCGAATTTTCAGTGTATATTGCCAGCGTGGGTCGCTGCGCAAGTCCGCCCACGGGTCTGCGCCCTTCCGCCGTAGCCGCGCCGCGAGATTGGCGAGCAGCCCCTTCAGCCCCGCGCCGACCTCGTTCCAATCCATCACGGATTCCCGCTCCTCGTTGCCGCGCTGGCGCCGGGTCGGCCGCCGGAAAATGAATCGCGTCAAGAGCCAGATGAACCCGACGAGGATAACGGCAAGGAGGATAAAGCGGATCGAGTCGGGGAGCGAGGCGACCTTGTGATTCGCCTGTTCCGCCACCCGTCCGGGCGGAGCGGTAACACGGGGCAGTTCACCGACGTGCCCGCCGGTGATCTTGTTCACGAGCGTACTGAGTACGAGATAGAAGATGTAGGCGATCCAACTGATGACTGCGATAATCAGTTCAAGGATGAAATTGAGGACGACGAAGAGCGGGTGCAGAATCGCCGTCACCGTCTGCAAAAAGGTGTGGGAAAGAACCGCCGATGCCAGCAGCCCAACGATCAGGATGAGTGCGACCGGTAGGACGAGCGGACCGATCCACTGCGGCCCGAGCCGCCCCTGCGCGCGCAAGCCCTCGATTTGCAAGCGCGCGAGTGTCACTGCGCTCAGGGAGAAGAAGAAGAAGCCGACGACGAGGATGCGGACGTATGCGCGCCCCGGCGAATCCGTTTCCTGCGCAGTGACGGTTAAGATGCTCGTCACCGCGACAACGATCACACCGACGCGCAGCATCGTGTATGTCGTGTCGAGGGAGGGTGTTTCCCGCAATCGCCCGCGCGCCCACATGTAGACGATGACGATTGTGATTAGCCAGACGGACGCCTGCGCCGATGATGGGCGGAAGATGTAGGCATGCAGCGCCTCGCGGAGCCACGCGGGATCCCACGGCGCGTACTGCCTGAATGCGCCGATATAGAGTAGCGTGAGCAGCGTCGCGATGATCCCGACGCCGATAGCGACCTCGTAATCGGGACTCCACAACTGGAATGCCTCGACCAGCCGCGGGATCGCCGCTGCGACGATCATCACGACGAGGATCGCCAATGGCGGGACTCCGCCGGTCCCACCCGTGGAAAGCGTGCCCGGCGATTCGATCACCCCGATGACGAGCGAAACCAGCATAGCCTCCGCGCAAATCAGCATCAAACTGAGCGCCGCCGTCCGCCAGTCCCACGTCTGCAGGAGGCGACCCAGGTAGCCATTAAGGACTGAGGACTGCGGGTGCCCTTCGGGCGGCATGAGGACTGAGGGGTCTTGATCTTCAGCCATTGTATTCTCCTCGTCGTGTATCGGTCGTTTGATATTGGCCTCGAAATCCGGCATTCTCCCTCAGTCCTCAGTCCTCAGCACTTCCTCTTTCGTTGCTGCCTCGACCGCCTGCCAGGGGAGCCGGTGGACGAGGATGCCCGGCAGACCGGGATCGTCCACGAAGCCGAGTGCGACGATCACGACGCGCAAGCCGCGCTGCGCGAGATTTGCCAGCGCCCGTCGGAGTGAATCGGTCATTGTCATCGTGACGACGATTACCGTGCTCCCCCACGGGAAGCGCGGCGATTCCTGTTCCAATGTTCCGGCGATATTCACGTAGGTGAACGGTGTCAGGCGCGCCAGACCTTCAAGGATGCGGGCATACTGATCCTCGCGGCGGCCCGGCGGGACGCGCAGCGTTTGGTCGGTCTGCGCGAGTAGCCCGTTCGCGAAGATGCCAACGGCGTATTTCTCCGTGTCCGCCCACTGCGCGATCGAGGCGGCGACGCTGATCGCCCGCTCCAAGTGCTCTTGATCTACGCCCTCGTAGTAGCGCGCGACGGTGTCGAGGTTAAGGAAGATGGCGATCTGGAGGTTCGCGGTCGGCTCGTAGACTTTCGTCTGATACGATCCGGCGCGTGCCGACGCCTTCCAGTGGATCGCCTTGAATGGGTCTTCTGGGCGGTACTCGCGCGTGCCGATGGTGCGCGTCGGGTCGGTGATCACCGTACGTCGGACGTTCGTCTCACCGAGCAGATGACGGGGTGGCAGGCCGAGTTCGTCGAGCGGGACGAGGCGGGGATAAACCGTCAGATACTGGTCGCCGGGCAGGGATTGCCGGTGGGCGAAGAAACCGAACGGATCGCCCGCGCGAATCGTCACTGGGCCGACACGGAAGTAGCCGCGATGCGGGCATTGGATCGTCAAATGCCAGGTGATGCGCTCGTACCACCGGAGCGCGGTGAAGAACGAGACGATCTGCGTGCCCGGTGACTCCGATTGGAACGCCTCCCAATCCCGGACGCGGACGCGCGCCGCTATCGCATCCTCCACCCGCACCCATGGCATCGGCAGAAGCTTCTTGTTCGTCATCCGCAGCGTGAGGTGGAGCGATTCGCCTGCGAAGCAGCGATCTGCGTCTGTGTTGCGCTCGAACAGCAGCCGGTCGAGGACATGCTTGTTCCAGAACCATGAAAGGGCGAGGGTCAGGAGCGTGATCGTGCCGATCACCGTCACGGCGGGTTGGCCGAGGATCATCCCGAAAAGGATGACGATGACCGACCCCGTGACCCATGCCTGACCATAGATGGCCCCAGTGCCCATAGGAAGCCCTAACCCCTAGCCCCCTTCCGTCACTCGGCGTGGGAAGGGGGAGATCGAACGTTCCATTGGTGGAACAGGCTGAAGCCTGTTCCACCATAGCTAAATGGCCTCGACCGGTACGGGCACGTGCGCCACGACATCGCGCAGGATGCCCTCGACATTGCGACCACGCAGGCGGCTCTCGGACGAGAGGATGATGCGGTGCGTGAGGATCGGCGCCCAGAGCGCCTTGACGTCTTCGGGCGTCACGTAGTCCCGGCCACGGATGGCGGCATATGCCTGCGCCGCGCGGTACAGGGCGAGCGATCCGCGCGGCGATGCGCCGAGGCCGATGGATTCGTGCGCCCGCGTCGCCCGCACGAGGCGCGTGATGTACTGGCGCAGTTCGTCGTCCACATGAACGGCGCGCACCTCCGCCTGGAGTGACGGAAAATCGGCGATGTCACCAACCGGCTGCAGGTCCGCCAGCGGGTTCGCATCCTGAAAGCGCGTCAGGATCGCCGCTTCGTCGTCCTCGCTTGGGTAGCCGACGTTGAGTTTGAGGAAAAAGCGGTCGAGTTGCGCTTCCGGCAAGGGAAACGTCCCTTCCAGTTCAATCGGATTCTCCGTCGCGATCAAAATGAAGGGACGCGGCAGCGGCAACGTGTCATTTTCGATCGTCACCGTCCGCTCCTCCATCGCTTCGAGGAGCGCGGACTGCGTGCGTGGGGTGGCGCGATTGATCTCATCGGCGAGGACGACATTGCCGAAGATCGGGCCGGGCCGGAACTGGAATTCCTGCGCGCGCTGATTGAAGTAGGTCAGGCCGGTGATGTCGGACGGCAGCAAATCGGGCGTGCATTGGATACGCCGGAAATCGCCCCCAATTGCCCGGGCGAGCGACCGGGCGAGCGTTGTCTTGCCGACGCCGGGCACGTCTTCGAGCAGAATATGACCCTCGCACAGCAACGCGACGAGCGCGAGATCCACGACCTCCCGCTTGCCGACCATCACCTCACCCACACGGTCCAAAACCGCGTCGGCGTACTCATGCACACGGCCCACCGGCAGCGCTCCTTCCTGATTCCTTCGCGCACGACAGATTGTAGCACGAGTGGTCGGTAGTCAGTAGTCAAAGGGACTGATACTCCAAGGCGTATGCGTTCTCGCGGCAAGCCCCTCTCCCATACCACCCAAAGGGTACCCGGCCCCGAGCCGGGGAGCCGGAAGGAACCCATCCCAACACGGGAGGGGCAGGTGGTGGGTTCATCCCTGCGAAGCACGAGAACGTATACGCCCTGGTGGTTCTCTGCAAAGCCTTGACGACCCCGGCCCCGATTGGGTACACTCTACGTCTGTCCGCGCGGCTGCGGCGTTTGATTGTGTCTACGAGAGCAGGGAGAAGACCCGCAGATGGCAAACTATACCGGCCCGAAGGCGAAGGAAATGCGCCGCTTCGGCATGGCGATGACGAACTCGCCGAAATACGTCAAGATTCTCAAGCGGCACCCGAATCCACCGGGCACCTCGCCCCAGGGAAACCGCCGCCGCCCGAAGCAGTCCGAGTACGCGAAGCGGCTTATCGAGAAGCAGAAGCTCCGCTACCTCTACAATGTGCTTGAAAAGCAGATGTACAACTACATGAAAGAGGCGGTCGCCCTCCCTGGCAACAGCGGCACGATCCTCGTGCAGTTGCTCGAGTGCCGGTTGGATAACGTTGTCCATCGGCTCGGCTTCTCCACCACGATCTGGGGAGCGCGCCAGTTCGTCAATCATGGCCACGTTCAGGTGAACGGCAAGAAGGTGGACATCCCTTCGTACCGCGTCAAGCCGGGCGACACGATCTCCCTCGCCCCGAAGATGCGCGAGAACCCGATTGTGCTTGACGCGCTCGACCAGCATGCAACCATCCCGACATACATGACCTTCGACCGCAACGGAATGTCCGGTCGGCTCGTTTCGATACCGGAGCGCGGTGACATCCCTGTCCAGGTAGACGAGCGGTTGATCGTCGAGTTCTACTCCCGCCGCGTTTAATCAAGACTGCATCGCAGCACATATGGAGAGGCAATCTGCCTCTCCTTTTTGTTTGCCGTCGGAGAGTGGTTCCCCACTGTGGTACGATGATGCGGAACCATGCAGTTGTGGCCATCAAAAGCGGTAGGAGGATGGGAATGCCCGCCAATCCAGCGACGCTTGCGGAGGTCGTGCACGATGTTGCCCGGCGCGACGGCGCGAAGCCCGCAATCATCTTTCAGGATATTCCGATCAGCTACGCCGCGCTCGATGCCGCTATCGAGCACGCCGCGAACGGCCTGGCGGCGCGCGGTATTGGCCACGGCGACCGCGTCGCGATCCTGCTGCCGAACATCCCGCAGTTCGTCATTGCCTATTACGCCGTGCAACGCGTCGGCGGAATCGTCGTGCCGATCAACGTGCTTTACAAGGCGGGAGAGATCGCCTACGTCCTGAACGACAGCGAGGCGGCCGCCGTGTTCGTGTACGAGGGCTTCTATCCGGGCGCTTCGGAAGCCCTGCCGAATGCCCCTTCGGTCGCACAGGTCTTCTTCGTCGGCACGGGCGATGCCCCCGACGGCACGACGCCATGGAGCGCGCTGACGGACGGATCTGCGCCCAAACGCACCCCGGTGGAGATTTCGCCGGACGATCTCGCCACGATCTGCTACACCTCTGGCAC
>JBBSFO010000287.1:0-6698 GCA_038238655.1 Thermomicrobiales bacterium
TCGATCACGTCCGGGGCTGGACACAGGCAGGGCGGCAGGCGCTGATGCAAGGGCGGTACGTCGCGCTCCTCACCTCGCTACAGGGCACCGGACTGTATGAGCAGTACCACGACTGGCTGCGCGACACGCCGGAAGAGGCGCAGGCCGCGCGGGCATATCTCGACAGCGAATACGCGTTTCAGGAAGAACTACTCGATTCACTTCACCGCGACCCCGTCTACGCACCGCATGCCACGCCGGAAATCATCGCGCGTAACCGTCGCCTCGTCGCGGCATGGGATCGCCTTTCGCTCGCGCTCTGTCACGGCGTCCGCACGCCGACAACGATTCCCGACGTGCCAACCACGGGCGACGAAATCGCGATGACTCTCACCCCGATTAACGACGATTTGCTGAATGTAACGGTGACACCGTGGCCTTTCCGCGCCGACACGGTGCGCCTCGTCTGCGAGGGCCGCCGCCTGCCCCAAACCTTCACAGAAGAACCCACTATGCGCGCCGCCCTCGCCACCGCCCCTTGGGTTACCATCATCACCCGCCTGCAAAAGATGCAATAGCGCAGAGCACGCAGAGGAAGACGGAGGAAGAAAGAAAGGATTCGTGATCCGCTCCTTCATTTTCCTCTCTGTGTTCTCTGTGTCCTCTG
The DNA here is from genome assembly GCA_038238655.1 of Thermomicrobiales bacterium. Classification (GTDB taxonomy): domain Bacteria; phylum Chloroflexota; class Chloroflexia; order Thermomicrobiales; family JALYUS01; genus JALYUS01. The sequence continues at coordinate 647 of JBBSFO010000287.1, forward strand.
CGCACTCTGCGCTATCGGTCCGCGTCAGTCCGCGACTTCGACGATCATTTCGATCTCGACGGCCATGCCGCCGGGGAGTTGTGCCATGCCGACGGCGGAGCGTGCGTGACGGCCCGCGTCGCCGTAGAGTTCGATCAGCAGTTCGGTTGCGCCATTGATGACGCCGGGTTGCTCGGTGTAGTCGAGCGTCGAGTTGACGAGGCCGAGCAGTTTGACAATCTGTGTCACGTTGTCGAGATCGCCGATGCAATTCTTCAAGGATTCCAGTAGGTTGAGCATCGTCAGTTTCGCGGCGTCGTATCCCTGCTGCGTCGTGAATTCCTGACCGAGTTTGCCGATGTACTGGTTTTTGCCGCTGCGCGAGGGGCCATGACCGGAAAGGTAGACGACATTGCCCACCCGCCGGTACATGAGGATTTTCGACGCCGGGTTCGGCGGATTATTCGGCATCTCCAGCCCCAACTCTTCGATCTTCTGCTCGATCTTCACGCAGTCACGCTCCCTTCGCTCCCTCCAACTGGACGACACTACGCTTATACCACCGTGACTGAGCGGACGAAACTACGAGGGTCTAAATGGGGAGGAGCGCAGAGGACTCAGTGTGTTCTCTGCGCTCCTCCCCGGTTTCCGCGCCACGACTTCGGGTAGAATGGGCACAGTAGTCGTTTAGGAGTATAGAATGCTGGGGCAGGAAGGGATAGCCGTCATGAGTGCCGTGGATGTTGCTGCATCGCTGGGTGAAGTGCGCGAGCGCGAGTTCTCGATTGTGCAGGAATGCACCTACCTCAATGGGGCGTCGCAGGGGCCGTGGCCGACACGAACGGTGCAGGTGGTGCGAGAGGTCGTCGAGGCATGCCAGGTGCCGCACTTGCCGCGCATGACGACGTTGCCGCCCTATGAGCAGATTGCCCGCGAGCGTTTGGCGCGGCTGATGGGCGCCGATCCGTGTGACATCGTCTTCACGAGTAACACGACGCACGGCATGAATATCGCCGTGCAGGGCATCGCCTGGCGAGAGGGCGACAACATCGTCCTGCCGCAACGGGAGTTCCCTTCCCTCTCGTACACGATGCTCAACCTCAGGGAACGCGACGTCGAAGTGCGCTTCGTCCCTTTTCTCGGCGCCGGGCCGTCGGTAAATGAGCTGCTGGAATATGTGGACAGCCGGACGCGCGCCGTCGCGTGCAGCGCGATCATGTGGGACACGGGCTACCGCGCCGATCTCGAAACACTCGGCGCGCGGTGCGCCGAAAAGGGGTGTCTGCTGATCGTGGACGGCATCCAACGTGTCGGCGCGGGCCAACTGGATGTCAAGGCGGCACGCGTCTCGACACTGGCAACGCACGGCTACAAGTGGATGCTTGCGGGGTTCGGCGTCGCCGCGCTGTATGTCGCGCCCGAGGCGGTGGACCGGATTGCGCCCACCTTTGTCGGCTCGCAGTCGGTGGACACGACACCGGACACCTTCGACGGGCAGTTGAACTGGAAGCCGGGCGCGGCACGCTACCAGGCAGGCGGCGGCAACCGGATCGGCTGGGCCGCGCTCGCCACCTCACTCGGCCTGATCGAGGAAATCGGCATCGCAACCATCGAGGAGCGGAACCGCACGCTCGCCGAGCGGTTGTACGACGGCCTGACCCGTAAGGAGAGCGTCGAGCTTGTCAGTTCGCCCGATCCGGCGCATCGCGCGCAGATCATCGCTTTCACCCTCGGTAGCAAGGAGCGGGACGCGGCGATGGTCAAGGAGTTGGAAGATCAGGGCATCATCGTCGCCCTCCGCCCCCTCGGCCTGCGTGCTTCACCGAATTTCTACAACACCGAGGCAGAAATAGACCGCCTCCTTGCCGCCCTCCCGAACTGAACCGGAAGCCGACAAGGTCGAAACCGGGGAGAACCGCAGAGACGCAGAGGGAAAGAGAAAGGGAATCACGTATCCCTCTTCTTTCCCTTTTTGCGTCCTCTGCGCTCTCTGCGCTCTCTGTGTCTCTGCGGTTCTCCCCCTGTTTCATTCCCGCCGCTTGGGCTGTGCGCCTGCGTCAAGGAGGCCCTGGTAGGTGGGGCGGGGCATGGCGAAGAATTCGCGCGTGAAACTGTAGCCGATCCGGGCGAGGCGGCCGACGGGGCGCGTTGCGGTGTAATCGAGGATGCCGTCTTTCAGGAATGCCGGGTCCACCGCGATATGAACGACCTGGCCGATAATGAGATTGGACGGCTCCGCGCCGTACTCCTGAATATCGAGCAGTGTGCACTCCATCGCGGCGGGCGATTCGCCGACGCGCGGCGCGCCGACCACGACGCTCGGCACCGGTGTCAGACCTGCCCAATCGAACTCGCTCGTGTCGGGCGGGAAGTTGGCGGACGACAGATTCATCTCCTCCGCGAGCGCTTCCGAGACCTGATTGAAGACGAACTCGCGCGTCGCGCGGATATTGCGCAACGTGTCCTTCGCGCCGGTCGAGGAAAAAGCGATGATTGGCGGGTTCGCCGAGACGACCATGCAATACGAATGCGGTGCGACATTTGCCACACCCGACGCACTTCGCGTGCTCACCCAGGCAATCGGACGCGGCGCGACAATGCTGTTGATGAGATTGTAGATCTGTCCCGTCGGAGCGTTCGCAGGGTCGAAATCCGTGCGCGGCGCGGCGGGATCGGTCAGTGTGGGCATTGGTTCTCCTGACACGGCGATTGCAAAACGGCCTCTGCCGTTCTTCCTACGCCGCGCTCCCATCGTTTATTCCACGCGCCATATCGCGAGAGTACTGCGGTGGCGGGCTTTCGCCTGCAGAACATGCGGGCAAACGAAAGCCCTCCCCCACCGTCACGTTGCCTGATAAATGTCCCGCCGCGTCAGGGGAATGTGCGCATTTCCACCAGCGTCCGGCTTGGCGAATATTGTCTGGTAGACGCTGATCCGCTCGCGCGCGAAGCTGTACGCAGCGCCCGCCATATACAGACGCCAGACGCGATAGGTTTCCTCGCCAACAAGCCGCTTCGCCTCTTGCTCGTGGGCGGCCAGTCGCCGGTTCCAGTGGCGAAGCGTCATCGCGTAGTGCTCGCGCAGGCTCTCGACATCGCGCACTTCCCACCCGGCGCGTTCAGCGACGCCGAGCGATTCACTGATCGGTACGAGTTCGCCATCGGGGAAGACGTAGTTCCAGATAAAGGACGTATATGTGCTCATCTCGCGATCAATCATGCGGCGTGCGGGATTGAGGAAATCGTGCTGGGCCGTGATGCCGTGATTGAGAAACAGGCCACCCGCCTTTAGGAGGCGATGCGCTGTCGTGAAATACTGCGGCAGGCGTGGCCGCCCGACGTGCTCGAACATCCCGACACTGACGATCTTGTCGAACACCATGCCGTCGGGGAGGTTGCGGTAATCTTCGAGGCGGACGCGTACGCGGCCGCCGAGACCCGCAGCCGCAGCCCGCTCCTGCGCCAGCGCCGCCTGCTGGGTGCTAAGAGTGACGCCCGTCGCCTCGACGCCGTATCGCTCAGCGGCGAACCGCATCAGTCCACCCCAGCCGCAGCCGATGTCGAGGAGTCGCTCGCCGGGCCGGAGGCGCAATTTGCGGCAAATCAGATCGTATTTCGCCTCCTGCGCGGTGTCGAGGTCTTCGTCGCCCGTCTCGAAGTAGGCACAGGAGTACGTCATCTGCGTATCCAGCCAGAGTGCATAGAATTCGTTGGAAACATCGTAGTGGTACTGAATTGCCGTGCGATCCCGCTGGCGGGAGTGTTGCCGCCCGCGCAACCGCGCTGCCGGTCGCGCGCTGACCGGTGCACCGCCTGTTTCCGGTAATTGACGCAGCAGATTCAAGAGCGCCAGCGTCATCGCGGGTGTGCGCCGCGTCGAGCCGACCAGATCATTGAAGGCGCACGCGGCTTCCAGATCGCCCTCGATGGCGAAATCGCCCCGGATGAATGCCTCGCCGACGGCGCGCTCGGTCGGCGGAAGGAACATCCGCCGCATCGCCCCCGGATGGTTGAAGATGATCGTCGCCGCCACATCCTCCGGCGCGTTCGCCGGCCAGCGCGTGCCGTCCCACAAACGGCAGGCGATGGTACGGGGCGGCGACGCGCCGAAGAGGCGATTCAGGATATCGAGGGTGATTTGACGAGCATTACCGGTATCATCAGAGCGTGGCGGCACAGGAAACGTAACAGGAGATTCCCTCTCAACCGTGACCATCGCGCTTCCCCCTTTTTGGCGCATCACAGTGCGGTAAATCATCAGGGTGATGATTCTATACGAGTACAATGCGTTTCAGGGGAGATTTCTTCCGCAGGAGGGACACGATGTCACGCCGGACACTGATGATGAGCGACGATCTGTACGATTATCTCCTCGGGGCATCGCTCCGGGAACCGGCGATCCTTCAGGAATTGCGCGATGAAACGGCGCGCCTGCCGAATGCCCAGATGCAACTTGCACCTGAACAAGGGCAATTCCTCGCCTTTCTCGTCCGGGCAATCAGCGCGCGGCGAACGCTCGAAATCGGCGTTTTCACCGGCTATTCCTCGCTCTGTGTCGCCCTTGCGTTGCCGTCGGATGGGCAGGTCATCGCCTGCGATGTGAGCGAGCAGTGGACGGCGACCGCGCAGCGCTATTGGCAGGAAGTGGGGATCGCCAGCAAGATTGACCTCCGTATCGCGCCCGCCCTTCAAACGCTTGATGGCCTACTGGACGCGGGCGAAGCGGGTGCGTTCGACTTCGCCTTTATTGATGCCGACAAGGAAGCGTATCTCGACTATTACGAGCGCTGCCTCCAGTTGCTCCGGCCCGGCGGCGTGATCGCGATTGACAATGTGCTCCGCAATGGACGCGTCGCCGACCCCGCCGATCAGTCGCCGGGCACCATTGCGATGCGCGCCTTCAATGCGCATCTCCATCAGGACGAGCGGATTGACCTCAGCCTCCTCCCTATCGGCGATGGCCTGACCCTGGCACGAAAACGGTAGTGAGAGTGGGAGCGCATGCACGCATAGCATTTTGCTCTGAGTGGACGTACACGTTCATTTTCTCTATACTTCTCCGAACAGGTTGGGAGATGGGGAATGCAGGAACGGTTGGCGCGGCGGCGGTTTTTCGGTGCGGCGGCGACGCTGGTGCTGGCGGGATCGGCCAGCGCGCGCTCGTGGCTGAGTCGCCCTGTGCGCGCGAAGCAACTACCGCCCGGTAGCGCCCTGACGCTGGACGCCACGCCAACCGAGGCCCCATCACCGCCCCCCTTGCCGACACCATTCCCAAGTACACCCGTGCCGTCAACGACGACGCCGACAATCGCCACATACGGCATCGGTATCGCGCTGCCAGACACTGTCGCCGCGCTTCTCGGGCTGGATACAGGGGCATTGTCGCAGCAACTTGTGGCCGCGTTCGGCGCGGTGTCGGGCGCGAAGTTCGTTCTTGGCATAGCAAACGAGGTAGTGACGCTCACGGTTGGCGCGCCGCCCGCGGGGTGGCAATCAGTCGTACTCGGCCGCGTCCCGCTCGTGCCAGTGGTGTCGCCACGCCTTACGGTGCCGCTCGTGCCCGCCGATCAACTCGGCGCGCTGCTCGACGGGAAGGTACCAACCTGGGGCACGCTCGGCGCATCCACGAACCCACCCGTCGAACTCCTGACGCTTCGCGCGCTCGCGGGTCAAGGCGACGTGCGCCTGACCGCCCCGCCGCAACGCACCTTCGCCACGCTCGACGATCTGACAGGCGCGCTGCTCGGCAGGGAGGGTGGGTTGGCCTTCCTGCCACTGCCCGCACTCGCGCCGCGCCTCAAACCGCTCCCGATCGGTGACATGGACGCCGCGTCGGGGCATGGCCCGCTCGATACCTACCCGCTCGCGCTGACCGTCGCCATCGCTATCGCACCCACCGCGCCGACCGGGACACTCGACGCCGTCAAGGCGATTGCCGCAGCGTATCAAGCCGCCGTACCGCCGTCATATAATGTCCTCTTCCTCGGCGACATCATTCAAGGGCGCACCGTCCACACGCGGATGGTCGCGCAGCACGACTTCCAATTGCCCTTCCGCAAAGTCGCGCCGTTCA
>JBBSFO010000288.1:0-6681 GCA_038238655.1 Thermomicrobiales bacterium
ATCGGCGTGCGGCGCGTCCGGCAAATAGCGGCAGATGCCGTAGATCAGCGCCTGGCAGAGCCAGTAGGAGATGCGGAAGCGTGGCGGGTTTTGCCCCCCAGCGAAGGGCTGCCACCACTCGTGCGAGGGCACGCCGTGGTTGTCCGTGACGACATCGGGTCGCCATTCGTGCATCAATCGGGGTCGCACGCGCGCCTCTCCGTAGATCGTGTCCGGGTCGCCCATATGGTTGCTGAATTCGACGCCGACTGCGTTATAGCGCGCCGCGTGGTGCTTCCATGTCGGATGCTCGGCCATCAGCGTGGCGTGCAGCGCCGTACCGTCCGGGTTCTCGTCCGGGATGACGACGACATTGCAACGGTCGAGCAGCGCCGTCGTCGCCGGGTCGGTGACGAGCAGTTCGACGAAGCGGAGGGCGGCGGTCGTGCTCGCCACCTCATTGGCGTGATGCCGCGCGACGATCAGATGCGTCGGCTTCATCGCCGCCAGTTTCGCGCGCGAGCGCACCGTCGCTCCATCCGGCTTGACGACTTCGATCGCCGCAATTGTCCGCTGCCGGTACGAGTGCTCGACATCGCGCACCGTGACGCCGGGTAGTCGGTTGACGTACGCGAGCAAACCGGGCAGATTCGCACCCGTCACGACCTCGTCCATCGCCACGCCCGTTTGCCGCTGCTCGGCCGGAACGGACGCATAGGTCGTTTGCGCGGTGTCATAGCGTAGCATCGTCACCTTCACGCGCGGCGGCTTGCCTGGCGCGACATGGACGAGCGGCACGATCTGCCCCGGCTCGTCCCACGGCTCGCCCGTCGTTTGCACGCCGAGTGCATGAAAGAAATCGAGCGTGTTGAAGTAAATGTCCTCCGCCAATCCTTCGGCGGGCGACTCGCGCTCCTCGCGAATACCGAGCGCGTACTCCGGCTCGCTCACCCAGACTTCGACGCGCAGTTCATCGAAGAACGGTTGCGTCGCGCCCGCCGCATGTTGCTCCAGCGCGTAGTCGCGCAACTGCGGCAGCACGTTGGGCCACCAAGCCTCGAAGAAGAATGCATCGAAATCGGTGCCGAAGTCGGAAAGGGAGCAGCGCAACGCATCTCCTTGATGGACCTCGATAGTGCTGGTGCCGAGTTCGACCCGGCGTTCCATTTCATCGCCGAGCAGGTAGGGCCGCACCGAGGACGCGGGCGAAAATATCCATTCTTCGATGATTGTCCCTGCTGAGTCCAAAGCGCGTGCATTGTAGATACCATCCTGATCGTCTGTTCCGAGCGTGATTCGCACCTGTTCCAATGGCAAATCGAGCATCGGCGCGATCATCTCATCGGCGGGCCAGCACTCCTGCAACCAGAAGATCCGCAGGTTGAGCATCGGTCGGTTTTCCAGTGGAGAGAGGGGCCGACAGGTCACTTCCACCGCAGTGAGTTCTGGCAATTCCTTCGCGGCGGGCACGACAACCTCTTCGAGCCATGCCCGCCCCGCATGGTGGACAGGCAAAACCGTGACCGTGCTCCCGTCGGGAAAACGCGCGAGCAGTTCATCGCGGATGGCGGCGCGCTGCGCCGCGTCTTCGCTCACCTGAATCCGCACCGTACACGGCGCATCATTTGGCAACGGGAAAACATGCTCGTCCAACTCCGCCAGGAGAACTTCGCGCTCCGTTCGCCCCTCCCACTCCCATGACCAGATAATCTCTTTCGCGGGTTGCGGCTCCACGAAGGTGGGGAATGTTGCACGTATTGGCGTATCTGCGGCGAGGGCACGGAGCATCGCCGCCGTATCCGTCTCCGTCTCCCCCGCGAGGACGACCGCAGTTCGGTCATCGGCCAGTGTGTGTAGGATCGGCACATCGCCGCGCACACCGTCGGGTGCGGCGGTACCGATCAGCAGCGGCACCGCCACGCCGAGATCAATGGGTGCGCAGAGTGGCACCGTCAACCCGCTCGTCTCGATACCCAGCCGCGCTCCAGCATCTACCAGCGCCGAACCTATCTCGCAGGATATGTTTTCAGGAACGATAAACGAGCAACGCGTGTCATCCGCCAGGCGGTCGGCGTCTATGTCAACAAGGAGACCGGACGCGCGTTCCGGCTCGCCCCGTGCCATGAACACGTCAGCAAGCACCGGCGTGGGGCCGGGATCGGTGGGGATCGGTTGCGGCGCTGGTTCCGGGTATTGCGCGGCGGTAACGTGCCATTCCGTCGCGTCCGGTAATGACGCCTGTGAGAGCGCGCGGAGGATCGCCGCACGGCCTGTCGCATCCCCTCCCCAGGCGGTCAGCGTCGCACCATCGAGCGTGATCCGTCCCGTACCGGCGGGGAGGTTCGCATCGTCGTCGGTGTCGAGGACAAGGGTCGGGCCATCCCACGCGTCCACAACGAGTGGCGGCGAAAAACCCGTGACATGGAGACCGAGCACCGCCGCAAGGTCCGCGAGCGCGCACCATTCCCACGCCGTCGGTGCGCCGTGTATGACGAAGCGAAGCGCGATCTCGTCCGCATAGCCATCGTCGTTTGTGTCCGCGAGCGCGCCCGCAGTGGTCATGAGGTCCGCAAGCCGCTCCACGATCATCCCGTCGCTGCTACACACACTCTTCCGATCGTCGGAGGGTACACCAAACATCTCGCGCACGCTATCCGGACCGCAGTCGTGTGGTGCCAATTTCACGATAGGACGTGTATGATTGCGCCCGGTGCAGCGCGGAAGTGAAGCGAAACGGGAGGAAAGCATGGCAGCGTACCGTCTGGAGCATGTCGGCATCGTGGTCCCACCGGCGAAACGCGAGGAGACGATCACCTTCTACCAGTCCATCTTCGGCTGGCAAACGGTGCGGGAGATGCCCAATGTCGCCTTCGTTTCCGATGGCAGTGGCGGCCGGATCGAGTTTCTGTTCTACGATAACCCAACGTTGAACCCGCCAAACCATCTTGCCTTCAGCGTCCCACTCGCGGAGTTCGATGCGCTGATGGAAAAGATCAAGGCGACGGGCGTCACCTCCGAGCCGCCCGTAGATACGCCCGCCGGTGACCGCCTCTTCTGGTTCTTCGATCCGGCCGGTAGCCGCGCCCAGATCGTTGGTCGCGCGAACCCAATGCCGGAGTAAGGGAACCTCACCCCCGGCCCCTCTCCATTGCGATGGCGAGGGGAGCAAGCCTCCGAAAGATCGGGGCGTAGGGGGGAATGCCACGACACTTTGGATAAGACACCTCTCTCCATCGCAATGGAGAGGGGCCGGGGGTGAGGTATTTTCCCATGCGCGAGGAATCACTGGCCTTTTTGCGGCGGCTGTTGGAGACGCCGGGACCGTCCGGGTATGAGGCGCCCGCTGCGCGCATCTGGCGGGAGTATGCCACACCGTACGCCGCCGAGGTACGGACGGACATGAGTGGCAACAGCATCGCCCGCCTGAATGAAGGCGCGACCGGGCCGCGCGTGCTAATAGCTGCGCATATTGACCAGATCGGCTTGCTTATCACACACATCAATAGTGACGGCACGCTTTCCTTTCGGGCTATCGGTGGCTGGGATGACCAGGTGCTGACCGGGCAACGTGTCCAGATCATCGCGAACGATGGCCCGGTCTTCGGCGTCATCGGGCGCGTGCCGGCGCATTCGCTCAAGGGCGACGCGAAGCACCAGGCGGCGAGCATTGAGAGCCTGTTCATTGATATTGGTGCGGACGACGCGGCGACGACCGCCGCCCGTGTCCGCCCCGGCGATCCGGCGGTCGTGGAGCAGCCGATTTTGATGCTTACCGAAGACCGGATCGCGGCGCGTGGCCTCGATAACCGGGCGGGCGCGTTCGTCGCCATCGAGACCTTGCGGCTTCTGAAGGAAGGTGATGCACCGTATGCCGATGTCTACGCCGTCGCGACGGTGGCGGAGGAAATCGGCAATTACCGGGGCGCGCGCACGGTGACGACCGCGCTCCAACCTACGGTCGCCTTCGCGCTCGACGTGACGTTCGCCACCGACCGGCCCGGCGGGGACGCGCAGGAATCCGGCGAGCACAAACTCGGCTCCGGCCCCGCCATCGCGCGCGGCGGCCCAACGAACCCGCCCCTCGCGGAACTGCTGATCGCCACGGCAATTGCGGAGAATATTCCGTACACTATCGAGCCGCTACCCAGCAGAACCGGCACAGACGCGGACGGCATCGCCGTCGCGGGGACGGGTGCAGCGGTCGCCATCGTCTCCTTCCCGAATCGCTACATGCATTCCCCGAACGAAGTCTGCTCGCTGGCGGATTTGGAAGCGAGCGCCCGTCTCCTCGCCGCCACTATCTGCGCCATCACCCCCACCACCGACTTCACCCCACGCTGACGGGCTACGGAGCGCAGAGTGCGCAGAGTGCGCAGAGGACACAGAGGACACAGAGGGAGAAAGAAGGAGCGCTTTTCTTTCCTCTGTGTTCTCTGTGTCCTCTGCGCTCGGTCTCTTTATCGTTCTGGTGTCTGGAGGACAGCGCCGTGGGAGGCGGAGTCTACGAGGGCGGCGTAGCGGGCGAAGACACCACGGGTGTAGCGCGGCGCGGGCGGGTTCCACGTCTTGCGCCGCTCGGTCAGCACCGCTTCCGAGACGAGCAGATCGAGCGTGCCCGTGTCGGCATCAATGCGGATGCGGTCGCCATCCTCGATGAGGCCAATCGGGCCGCCGACGAACGCTTCGGGCGCGACGTGGCCGATCATCAGGCCGCGCGTGCCGCCGGAGAACCGCCCATCCGTGACGAGCGCCACGTCCGGCCCCAACCCCTGGCCGACAATCGCGGCGGTGACGCTCAACATCTCGCGCATCCCTGGCCCACCCTTTGGCCCCTCATAGCGGATGACGACAACATCGCCCGGCTTGACGCGCTCATCGAGCACCGCCTGCATGGATTCCTCTTCGCTCTCGAAGACGCGCGCCGGCCCCTCGAACTGGTGCAGTTCCGTCCCCGCGAGTTTCAACACCGCGCCATCGGGTGCAAGGGTGCCGCTGAGGATGACCAACCCACCGTGCGGCTTGAATGGCGCGTCCGCAGTCGAAACGACTTCCTGCCCCGCCGTCTCCTTCACGTTCATCACTTCCTCGGCAAGCGTCGTGCCCATCATCGTCACTGCGGCGCCGTCCACCAGCCCTGCGTCCAGCAGCCGCTTAATGACAAGCGGGCCGCCTCCCGCCTTGTACAAATCCCAGGCGACGTACTTGCCGCCCGGTTTGAGCGTGGCGATCACCGGCGTCCGCTCGCTGACGGTCTGATAATCCTCCAAAACGAGCGGGATGCCGATCTCGTCACCCATCGCGGTAAAGTGGAGGACGGCGTTCGTCGAGCCGCCCGTCGCCGCGACAATTGCGATGGCATTGAGGAACGATTCGCGCGTCAACACATCCTTCGGCGTCCGGCCTGCTTTGAGGATGTCCATGACGAGCGCGCCCGCCTGCTTGGTTGCCTCTTTTTTCTCATCCATGATCGCCGGGATGCTGTTGTAGCCCATCGGCGAAAGGCCGAGCGTTTCCAGCGCGAGCGACATCGTGTTCGCGGTGAACTGGCCGCCACATGCGCCGGGGCCGGGGATCGCGTGGCACTCGATGTCGTAAAGTTCCTGATCGTCTATCCGGCCCGCCGCGTGCGCGCCGACCGCCTCGAAGACGTCCACAATCGTCAGGTCCTTACCCTTCCAGTTTCCGGGTGCGACGGAGCCACCATACAAAACAAGGCCGGGCAGGCCGGTGCGCAGCAGGCCAATCGCGCCGCCGGAGACGGTCTTGTCGCAGGCAACGAGCACGATCATTGCGTCAAACTGATACCCTTCCGCCGCCAGTTCGATGGAATCCGCGATCACTTCACGGCTGACGAGCGACGCCTTCATCGCCTGCGTGCCCATGCCGATCGCGTCATTGACGGCGACAACGCCGAATTCCATCGGCACGCCGCCCGCCGCTCGCACGCCCTCTTTCACCCACTCCGCCAGCTCGCGCAGGTGGAAGTTGCAGGGCATCGCCTCCGTCCACGTATTGGCGATGCCGATGAACGGTTTCTTGAAATCGTCGTCCGTCAGCCCGACCGCACGCCACATCGCCCGCGCCGCCGCCTGCTTGTCCCCGCCTTTGATGAGGTCGCTACGCATCCCACTCCCCTATCTTTCTTCACCAACCGGACGATCACGCAAAAACTTTGAAGTGGTGCTCCTCCAGTAACCGTGTCACCGTCTCACGCTCCGGTACATCGTCGAGATTCAGTCCGCTGCTCACATTCCAGAATTCCACGCCGAGTGGTTCACCCTTCTCGTCGTAGTCAATGACGCGCGAGATGTCTACCCGCGCCTTTGAGCTTGCAGCTTTGTCGAAGTCACGGAGGTAAATATAAAGGGCATCGGCTTCCGGATCGTATTCGAGTCGTGGCATACGCATCACCTCAGTTAGTCGAACCAAACGGTAATCACGTACGGTGGTTGAGAAGTCTTACGGATGATTGCAGTGACGATCATACCGTCAATGATGCCCGATAGACGGTATTTCCTTCGGGGTCACGCTCTGACTTTCGCGAGCGACGAATGACCGCTTCAATATCGGACTCGTCCAGATCGCGCTCGCGTAATCGGCGGCGTGCATGATTGGAGAGTATCAACCGCATCGCCGCCTCCATAGTGTATCACCGCGCGATATGCCGCCGGGACTATAGCAGACAGACTCGCGCGCCGACCG
>JBBSFO010000289.1:0-6666 GCA_038238655.1 Thermomicrobiales bacterium
CCTTTGGAGATGATCGGCGTGTCGCGGCGCACTTCGTAGATGTCGCGGATTTGCTCGAACCGCTGGAGGATGCGGCTGAGGGCTTCGACGCCCGCCACCTCGACGGTCAGACGCATCGTCACCGTGCGATCGGGGTGGGTGACACTGTTGATCGAGAGCAAGTTGATCTTCTCGTCTGCCGCCATGCTGGAAACGTCGCGCATCAGGCCGACGCGATCCCACGCCTCGAGGCGCACACCGACGGGGTATGCCTGCGTTTGCGTATTCCCCCCCCACGAGACGGGCACGAGCCGTTCCTGCTCCGGCTCATTGAGAACATTCGGGCAGTCGGTGCGATGGACAGTGATGCCCTTGCCGCGCGTCACGTAGCCGATGATCTCGTCGCCTGGCACCGGCTTGCAACAGGTTGCGAGCCGTGTCAGCAAGTCGCCAACGCCCATCACCTCGATACCGGAGGACGAACTCGCGGGGCGGGGCGTCGCCTCGGTCGGCGGCAACGCGATCACGTGTTCGACCGGATTCAGTGCGGAGACCTGCTGGGCGATCTGCTGCGTCGTCACCGCACCGTAGCCGATGGCGGCGAGGAAGTCATCGAGGCGGTTGTACCGTGTGAACTGCTTGGCGAGGTCTTCCAGTTTCATCTCGATGCCGAGCCGCTTTAGCTCCTTTTCCAGCATATCCCGGCCCTGAGCGATGTTCTGGTCACGCTGCTGGCGGCGGAACCACTGGCGGATTTTCTCGCGTGCCTGCGCCGTATGCACGTAGCCCGACGATGCAAGCAGCCAGTCCCGGCTCGGCCCGACCTTGGCACGGGAGGTCATAATCTTGATCATCTCGCCGTTCTGTAATTTGTAGTCGAGCGGCACGAGTCGATCGTTGACCATCGCGCCGACGCAGGTATGGCCGACGTCCGAGTGGATACGATAGGCGAAATCCACCGGCGTCGAGCCGGCGGGCAACTCGATGATGTCCCCGGCAGGCGTGAAGACGTAGAGCATTTCCTGGAAAACATCGCTCTTCAGCGTCTCCATGAAGGCTTGCGCATCCACCACTTCATCGCGCCAGTCCATCAGTTGCCGCAGCCACGCGACACGCGCCTCCAACCCGGCGTCCCGCTTGCCGCCCTCCTTGTATCGCCAATGCGACGCGATGCCGTATTCCGCGGCGATGTGCATCTCCTTCGTGCGGATTTGCACCTCGACAGGGCGAGCATCGAGCGCGCGGACGGCGGTATGGAGCGACTGATACATGCTTTCCTTCGGGGAGGCGATGTAATCGTCGAACTCGCCGGGGATCGGCCGCCACATCGTGTGGATGATGCCGAGGGCAGCGTAGCAATCCTTCAATTCCGGCACAATCACACGGATGGCAATGGCGTCATAGATCTCTTCGAGCGTCCGGCGCTTTTGGTCCATCTTCCGGGCGATAGACCAGAGATGCTTGGCGCGACCATATACCTCCGCCTGGATACCCGCCGCGCCGAGCGCCGCTTTCAGCGTCTCGATCACCCGGTTGATGTAGGCCGTCCGGTTACCGCCCTGCGCTTCGAGCGAGGCGTCAATCGTGCGATAGCGATCCGGTTCGAGGGTCTTGAAACTGAGGTCCTCCAGCTCGCTCTTGATCTGCCAGATACCGAGGCGGTTTGCCAGCGGCGCGTAGATTTCCAGCGTTTCCTGGGCATTGGCGATTTGCGAGCGTTTCGACATCGCGCCGATCGTGCGCATGTTGTGCAGGCGATCCGCCAATTTGATCAGCACGACCCGCACATCGTCGGCCATCGCAAGGAACATCTTGCGCAGGCTTTCCGCCTTCGAGGAATCTTCCTTCCCCGTCGTCCACTCGATCCGCTCGAGTTTCGTGACGCCGTCCACCAGTCGGGCGACCTTCTCGCCGAACTGATTGCGGATATCGTCAATCGTGATGCTCGTGTCCTCGGGTACATCGTGAAGCAGGGCGGCAGCAATCGTCTCGGCATCCATTTGCATGTCAGCGAGAATCGTCGCGACCGCGACCGGATGCGTGATGTACGCCTCGCCCGACTTGCGCTCCACACCCGCGTGCGCGTCCGTCGCTATCGTGTATGCGCGCGTGACGAGTGACAGATCGGAGACGCCCATGCCCGCGCCCTGCAACTGCGCTTCGAGCGGCAGGAAGTACGTCATATCGGTGGGTGGATGCGCCGAAGCAACGGCGGGGGCGGTAGCCATGCGGGAAAGTCACCTTTTCTGTTGCGTGCAATGCGTCGCCGAGGTCAGAGGATCGTTCCACCTTCCTGAAAAGTATAA
Organism: Thermomicrobiales bacterium; assembly: GCA_038238655.1. Lineage (GTDB taxonomy): Bacteria > Chloroflexota > Chloroflexia > Thermomicrobiales > JALYUS01 > JALYUS01. The sequence continues at coordinate 2,286 of JBBSFO010000289.1, forward strand.
CACACGGTGGGCGCGCATTGTTCCTATTCATTTCCCTGACCTGGTAAATATGGCGTATTCAGACATTCAGTCGTGCAAACAACACCCGCAATTGCGTCGCCGTAGCGCGACAGGGCGTATGTGTTCCCAGCCATCGCCGAGAACACATACGCCCTGCGTAACAAGACCGATCGGTGGATAATCGCGTGGCCACAGTGTATGCTCGATCGAGATGTATACATATGGTTGCGCAATAATTGGCAAGGTAAAGGAGCGGCATCATGATTGCCACCCTCTCGACGGCAGAAGCACGCGAGCATTTCATCCAGCTTCCAGAGCAGTTCGAGAAGGAACCGGAATTGACGGTACAAAGTGACGCGGTACGGTCGGCCAGTAATCGCGGTGCTCTCGTGGGAGAGGTATGAATCAATCATCGAGACATTGGCGATCATGAGCGATCCCGTACGTATGGCGGCAATTCGAGCGAGTGAACAGGACATCGCAAATGGCAGAACAACAGACTGGGCAACAGTGAAGGCTGATCTGGGGATCTAACTGACGCGTGCAATGTCTTGACCCCTTCCGTACGTTCGCATACCGTACGATCAACAGGCAGGGACGGCTATCATGGCGGCATGATGCGCCCCACAGCGCCGCAGCTCGCTTGCGCCGCGAGAAAAACCGTGCGTGAGCGAAAGGGAAACGCAATGGCAAATCACTGGATCCTTGTTGGATCACCGGGCAACTTCGAGAAAAGCCGCGCCCTTGGCTGGACGGTGCAGGGCATCAAATCCCGCCACCGCAAGAAGGCCGAGCAGATGCACGCGGGCGACACGTTCATCTACTACCTGACAGGCGTACAGGCATTCGGCGGTATCGTCGAGGCAACATCCGACTACTGGGAGGACCACAACACGCCGATCTGGAAGAGCAAGGACCCGAAAAAGGCGACCGAGGATTACCCTTTCCGCATCTCGATCACGCCGGTGCTGATCCTCGATCAGGCGGACTGGCTCCCCGCGATTACGGTCGTCCCGGCGCTGGAATACCCGAAGCGATGGCCGGTGGAGCATTGGCACCTCGCTTTTCAGGGCAATGTCCACAAGATTTCCGACGCCGACCACGCGATCATCGCGGACGCCCTCGCGGCGCGCGTACCCGCCGGAATCGGACGTTAATCATCAGACGAGAGGAAGAACAGGGGGTGCGTTCGACGCGCTCCCTAATCGTTCACATGACAATTACCACCGACTACCTTGTCCATCTCTGTTTCGGATCGAACTGCACGCTCGCCGGGTCGCGGAGGATGCTCCATGTATTGGAGGAAGAAATCGCCGCACTCGGCATCGCCGACCATGTGACGGTCATCCCGACGACCTGCCGCAACCGCTGCGATTGGGCGCCCTCGATGAATGTGATGCCCGGCGATGTGCGCTACAACGACCTCGACGCCGATGCGATGCGCCGGATCGTTCGCGAGCACCTCGCGGCGGGCGCGGTCGTTACGGAATACATCTTCCGCCCGCCACCCCCGCCGGTGCCGACCCACGGCCGACGCGTCTTCACCTTCGATCCGAACGCCTTCCGGCCGAAGGACGAGTAGAGAAGCTCGATGTTCGGAGTTCGGTGTGATTTCTTCGAACATCGAACTCCGAACTTCCCTACCCCTTCGCCCGCCCGAGGAGGGAGTTCAACTCGATCGTTGACTTCTCGCCGGTTTGCACATCGCGGATGACGCCGCCCTTGTCCACGGCCATGATCGTCGGATAGGAGGCGATGCCGTACGCCGCTGCGGCTTTGCCGCCATCCTGATAGGTTGGGAAGGGGAGATCGTGCTTCTGCTGGAAGTCGTAGATGTCGCTCACTGTTTCGCGGTCGCCAACGCCGACCATCACGACCTGCACGTCCGGGTTCTTCGCGGCAAGGTCCTTAATCAGCGGCGCCTCATTGTTGCAGTGCGGGCACCATGAGGCAAAAAAGACCATCAGCGTCGGTTTGCCGAGAATCTGCGCCTTGGTCAGGGACGAACCATCCTTCGCCACGACATTGAAGTCGGGGGCGGTGGCCCCGGCGACGGGCGACGCGACGGGCGGCGGGCGGACAATCGTCGAACGATCCTGATTCCCGCGCGTCGCCAGCACGATGCCGATCACGACGACGACTGCGGCGATCAGCAAACCGCCCGAGACAATCTGCGTCCACGGCGTTTTCTTGACCGGCTTGGTCACCGAGCCGCGCCGGGCCTGAGGAATCTGCTTGCGCGTCGGGCGCTGCCCGCTATCCTTCGCGACAGTGGCGGGCGGCTTGGTTGCATTCGCCCGCGTGTTTGACTGAGAATATGATTGCTTCGCCATTGCGGAGGTTCCTTTCCCTGCGTTGTTCGTCGCACCATGCTGATTATAGGATATAAATGATGGAACGTGCGCGCATCTCAACTTTTCCTCTCCTTGCGGTTCTGCTCCGCGTCGCGGTCGGCCTGACGCTCGTCGTCGCGGGGGCTGGCAAACTCACCGATGCTACCGCCGCGCAACGGGCGACCGAGGCAACGCTGCATGTGAGCGGCACGACCGCGCAAGTCCTGACGATCGGCGTGTCGGTGCTGGAAATCCTGCTCGGCATCCATCTCGTCGTCGGCCTGAACCTGCGCTGGTCCGCCCTCGCCTCGGTGGCGCTACTCGGCATCTTCCTCGTCTTTGTCATCTATTTATGGACGACGGGATACACGGGCGGCTGCGGCTGCTTCGGCGTCTTCGGTGGCGGTTCGCCCGGCCCGGCGGAGACGACGCGCGATACGATCCTCTTTGTCGCCGCCATCGGCGCATGGCTTGGTCGCGCCCTCGGCCCCTCGCTCGACCACCTGATGCACGCTGAAGCCTGAGAGACGCCGCTACTCTGGACGAGTCCGATAGAGCGCGAGATCAGCACCCGTCACAGCATCGGATGGCACAAGCCGATAATGTCGTTCGGATACAACGGCCACACCGTTCTCGCTCTCCTCAAAATCAAAGAGCGCGATGAGATCGGCACCGACGAATTGCGCGGCAATCGGTCGGCAAATCAGTGCAGGAAATTTCGCGGCACACAACGCAAAATCCTGTTCGATTTGCACGACGCTGAGTTTGTCATTCCCACCTTTTGCTTGTACAGGAAAGACATACTGCGCCCCTCTTCGATCCACGCCGACATAAATTTCATCAGTCTCCACCTGACCAATGCCGGGCACCGCCGTACGCAGATGGCTCTGGAGCGAATAGCACGTGACGCCGGTAAAAATGTCGATGAGGCGGTTGTAGCGCACTTTCGCCAGCAATGCCTGCTCGTCACTGAGCGCATACATCGCGATGATTGCAGGCGTCGCGTCGGGAATTTTCGTCTCCGTCATCATGCCCGTCGGGACGATGCTCGGGACGGTAGTCGCGACAAACTGATAGCGTGCCCGACCGGCGGGGCGAATGATCCACGAGTGGCCTTCGGGGGCGCGGGTACGAATTGACTCCGGCAGCGCGGTTCGGTAACGGAAACTGTAGATCAGATCACCGAGATTCTTTGGGAGGATAATTCCCAATTCACGCGCCACGCGCTCAATATCACCCCGCTCGAACGCGACGATAAATGCGCCGGGTTCGTAGCGATCGGCAAAAATGCGCTCGATGATTCGAGAGTAGCGGTTTTGCTGCGGCTTCGCCATCGCTACCGTGTCCCAATGCTCGGGAGTAATGACGGAGCCATACCCGGCCAACGCAAGAGTACAACTTCCTCGCGCAGTTGCTCTTTCGTTGCGGTCGCCATGCGCGTGCGGAACAGGTCGATACCGACGACTTCATAGCCGAGCGATTCGCCGATTTCCGCGAGCAACTGGCCCGTACGGATCATCACCCGCAAATACGAGGCTTGGTCGCCAACAACATAGGCGAGGAGCGCGCCGGGGCGGAGGATCGTGCGTAGATCGGCGAGATGCCGTGCCATGCCGCCGAAGTAGAGTTTCGTCACGCGTGCGTACAGCCGCTCGAAGCCGGAGGTTTTGCCGAGTTCGATGCGCCGCGCCTCGATCGCTTCCGCAATACGCTGGATTTCCGGGAAGTGCGCGACCCATTGGTCGTCGTCGTCGCCTTTGTAGACACCGCGCGTATTGGAACGGACGAGGCCGCGCTTGAGCGCACGGAGTTCTTCTTTGGTATTGATGAAGCCGAGCAGCACCGATTCGAGCCGTGTGGTGCGCGTGTAATCCTTCTCATTCGGATAGGGCGGCGAGGTGATAACCATGTCGATAGATTCCGGCGCCAACACATCGAGCATCTGACGCGCGTCGGCGTGATGCACAACCGACGGTACGGATTCCCGCGATCCGAGCGCGCGTACATCTTCCGCTATCGCCTGTACTCCCGCGAACCATGTGCCAATC
>JBBSFO010000290.1:0-6654 GCA_038238655.1 Thermomicrobiales bacterium
AACACAGAGGAAAGAAATGGAGAGACAAAAATTTTCAATCTCTTTCTCTCCTCTTCCCTCTCTGCGCCCTCTGCGTCTCGGCGGTTCAATCGGTTTCTCTTTCGTCGGTTTACAAGTATCCGCGCGGGTCGGCGATGGCGCCTTCGATAGCGGAGGCTGCGGCGGTGGCCGGATTGCCGAGGTAGATTTCCGCCGTGGCGTCGCCCATGCGGCCCGTAAAGTTGCGATTCATCGTCGTCAGGGCGCGCTCGCCCTTGCCGAGAACGCCGAAGTGCCGCCCGATGCAGGGGCCGCAGCCGGGCGAGCCGATGTGCGCGCCCGCGCGCATGAACGTCTCGATGTAGCCGTGCTCCAATGCCTGCACCTGGATCTCGCGCGAGGCGGGGATGATGATACAGCGCGTGCGCGGGTTGATCGTGTGGCCGTCGAGGACGCGCGCCGCCAGCGCGAGGTCATCCAACCGTCCGTTCGTGCAGGTGCCAATAAAGACTTCATCGAGCGGCGTGCCGACGACCTCCGTGACCGGACAGACATTGTCCACTTCCGGCGGACAGGCAACGAGCGGTTCCAGACCGTCCACATTCAGTGCGACGACGCGGCGATAGTCGGGATTGAGGGGGCGGAGATGCCCCGTGCCGGTGTCATACCGGACGCGACCGGCGAGATAGCGATCCGTCACCGCATCCGCCTCGATCAGGCCGACCTTGCCGCCCATCTCGATAGCCATATTCGCTAGCGGCATCCGCTCGCTGATCGAAAGGGCGCGCACCGTCGGACCACCGTACTCAATCGCGTCGTAGACTGCGCCGGCGACGCCGATCGTTTGGACCATCAGGAGGGTCAAATCCTTCGCCGTCACGCCGTGGCCGAAGGTGCCGGAGACCTCGAAGCGCACGGTCTGGGGCACGCGAAACCACGTCTTACCCGTTGCGTAGACGAGTCCGATGTCCGTGCTGCCCATGCCGGTCGCGAATGCACCGAGCGCGCCGTACGTCACCGTGTGCGAGTCCCCACCGACGACGATCGAGCCGGGGGCGACGAACCCCTGCTCGACCATTAACTGGTGGCAGATGCCGCTGCCGGCATCGAAGAAGTTCGGGATCTCCTGCTCCGTAACGAATTGGCGCATATTCCGGTGTGTCGTCGCAACTGCCGGGGTGGAGGCGGGCACGACGTGGTCAATGGCGATGACGACGCGCGACGGATCCCACAACGGGCGGTTCATTGTGCGGAACGCCTCGATGGCGAGCGGCGAGGTCGTGTCGTGACTCATCGCGTAATCCACATCCACAACGACGATCTCCCCGGCGTGCACCGGCCTGCCGAGACGGGCCGAAAGGATTTCTTCAACCAGCGTACCCATAACGCCCTCCCTGCGTGGCATAGGCTTCAGCCTGTGCAGCGACACTCTCGGCAGGCTGAAGCCCGCCACTCCCAACAACCGTTGCCCATGATTGGAGAATGATGTCCACGTCCGCATCCGTGATCGGGGCGTCATCCGCGCGGCGCTTGACCTCGGCGGTGACGGCGCGGATCGTCTCCGCACCGAAGGTGAGGCCGAGAGTGCGGGCACGGTCAGCGATGGCAGCACGGCCGGTCAGGGCATGGGCGACGGCGATGGTCCGCTCGATGCCGAAGACCGCCGGATCGAGAATTTCGTAGGTATGCGGGTCCGCCAGCACCGCCTTCGCGTGGACACCCGCCTTGTGCGTGAAGGCGGTCGAACCCGTCAGATAGTTGTTGAAGGGGATCGGCACGCCGACAATCTCCGCGACGAGCGCGTCGAGATGACGGAGGCCGGGCAAGTCGTACGCGGCGGTCAGTGCGGGATCGGTCGCGTAGAGGCGGGCAATCAGGCCACCGAGCGGCGTGATGCCATTGCGCTCGCCGATGCCGAGGACGGTTGTGTCAATAAAGGTCGCGCCCGCATCGAGTGCGGCGTGCGCGTTCGCGATCGCACAGCCACTGTCGTTGTGGCCGTGGAATTCAATCGCGGCGCGACATTCGCGGCGGAGCGTCGTCACCAGTTCCTCGACCTGCCGGGGCGTCGCGATGCCGACCGTGTCCGCGATGCCGATCCGATCCACGCCGAGCGCGTCCACGGCCCGATACATGGCGAGCAGATCGTCCTGATCGGTGCGAAAGCCATCTTCACTCGAAAAGCGGACGATCAGGCCATGCGCCTGGGCGAGCCGGATGCATCGCTCGGCGCAGGCGATCATCGTCGCGATGCTGTGGCTGTGACTGTGCATGCGCAGTTGATCGGACATGCCGTAGAAGAGGTTGACACCGTCTACGCCCGCATCAATCGCCGCCTGCACATCATCCGTCGTGCAGCGGACGTGCGCGAGTATCATTGCGCGGCGCGGCATCGCGGCGAGCAACCGGGCATCCGCGAAGGAGCGCGGTGAGGCGGCGGGATTCGTGATCTCGATGGCATCCACGCCAAAGCGGTCGAGGGCGCGGGCGATGGTCTGTTTCTGCGCCGTGGTGAAATGGGCGCTGGCGAACTGCTCGCCCTCGCGCAGGGTGGTATCAATGATCGCTGCATACGGAATCGTCACCACGAGCCTCCCGTTGAGTAACGAGTAGCGAGTAACGAGTAACGAGTGGAATGCGGATTCTCTTCTCGTTACTCGTTGCTCGTTACTCGCTACTCCCTCTCATCGCGCCGCCCGGAGGGGCAAACAAAAACGCCCTCATCCCGATTGGGACGAGCGGCGCGGTGATCGCGGGCTTTCGTGGTACCACCCAAATGCGCGACGCCCTCACAGGCATCGCCTCAGCCGTACGGAACGCGAAGAAAGCGTTCGATACGCGCGCCTGCGGTAACGGAGGCGACCCGGCGTAGCATCAACACCCAAAGGATGCATCCACCTTGCGGCTCAGAGGCTTTTTTCCCGCTCTTCCCGGCCCCGCCTCACACCTCGCGCGGGTCGCTGTGCCGTTCCATTCCGGTACTCTCCCTCGTCAACGCCGTTGACGGTTTCTCATGAGCGTGAACGTATCATGTCTCGCTTGTCCCTGTCAATCTGTACGGACATTGGCGGATTGCATAGAATACCGCGTTCATAGGGCGAACCCGGACGGTGCGAGCACGATCAAATCGGCGAATTCGTCCGCGTGCAACTGCTCGAAGCCTTTTTGCGGCACCTTGATGTAGTGCCACGCGGTCCCGGTGAGCAATGTCGCGTTTTCACACCAGATGATGGCCGCGCGGTCTTTGCGAGCCACATCCACGTCCTCGCGCCCCTTTGTCTCGACAAGCGCGTGCGTGCCGTCCGTTAGCAGGGCGACGAAATCCGGCTCGTAGTAGCGCAGGTTGCCCACCGTATCGGTGTACTCGACGTGGAAGCCGAACTGCTCCGGCAATTTCGCGAACGCCGCCACGTCCGGCGCGCTTTCGAGGAACTGCGCGAATCGCTTCTCGAAGTTGTTCTCGCACGGAATGAGGTTGAAGACCGTCTTGTGCGCCGTAATTGTTGGGCGGGAGGTGGCGAAGCCGCGCATCGTGGAAAGGGCGCGGCCCGCATGCACCAGTTCAGGGCTGAGTTCCTCGACGATCACCTCGCGCAGTGCGGCGACAAATGTCCGCACCGTGACGTACTGCGCGACATTGCTGGAGATTGCCTTGATCATCGCCGGGATTTCGATGCCGGTGGGGCCACCGAAGGCGCGCGTTTCGAGGAATTCCCGCACCTTCGGCACGAGCGCGGCGAATTGCGTGGGCAACTTGACCTCCTGCGCGATCCGCTTCGCGTAGTAGGAGATCACCTCCTGCGCCGTCTGCGCTTGCGGGATGGTGTAGTCCGCCTCCACCAGCTTTTCCAGCGAGATGATGTCGTACCCTTCGTAGCGGAACGACTGCGCGGCGGCGTCCTGCTCTTTCTTCGGCAGCGTGGGACACTGCATCGTGGCGATGTCCAGCGCGCCGATCTCCTCCGCCAGCGTTTTCTTGCGCGCCAGAATCGGGCTGAGTTCGGGGATCGTGATGTCCTTGTCTATCTTCGCGGGGTCGGGCGCGATGGTGACGATGATCACCTTGTCTTTTTCGAGATCGAAGGTATCGAGCGCGATGTCTTCGTCTTGCTCCAACTGCGTGACGAACTCCAGGAACGCCTTGTTGCCGATCACGTCCACGCGCTCGATGTAGGTGTTCCCTAACTCTCGGAACATGCGCCGCAGGCCGCGCCCGATCGTCTGCTCCGGCAGGATGTTCGCTTTCGCCGTGTACGGGCGCAACCCGACGATCACCGTGACGTTCTGCACATCCCACCCCTCGCGCAGCATCAGGACGCTGACGATGGCGTTCACCGGACTGGTCGCCTCGTCCACCTCGCGGGCCAGCGTGCGCGCTGCGTCGAGGTCGCGCTTGGAGACCTCGCCCGTGTTGTCCGTGTGGATGATGAGCAACCCCGCGCCGCCGAACTCGGCGGGGTACTTCGTCCGCAGGTAGTCGCCCACGTCGTCCGCCTCGGCGGTGCTGTTGAGCATCACGAAGAGGATCGGTTTCTTGTCCAGCGGCGCGAGTTGCTCGCGGTACGCGCGCCATCGCTCCACCCCGGCGGTGATGTACGCCTGGTACTTGACGCTGGCGATGTCCGATGGCTGCTCGTGAATACCGACGGCGACGCCCTTCATTGGGCGCTTCACCAGCCCGTCGAGGATCGCCTGCTTCAGCGGGTAGTCGAAGACCGTCCAGGTGAAAAGCGACCCCTTGCTGTAACGCGGCGTGGCGGTAAAGTCGAGTTGTGACGCGACGCCGGTAGCCCCGACGGCGAGGTCGGTATTGATGCGCCGGATCACCTTGTTCCACTCGCTTTCTTCGTCGTGCGTGTGGTGCGCCTCGTCGTTGATGACGAGACAGGGTGCGCCGCGTCCGGCAATCCGGTCATCAATATCGTCGGCATCCCCGCGTGCTGGGGCGGGCTTCATGCCGAGAACGGCGGTCATCGCGTCCGGCTCGTCGCTTTTGCTGTCGGGCCGGTCGTATAGCTGCTGGATGTTCGTCAGATACAACGCACCCTGCGAACTCGCCCGTTCGCCGTCGCCGCGCAGGTAACATTCCATATCCCAGAAGATCTGCAGTTCCGGCGGGATCATCGGGTCGGTGCGGAAGATGCGCCCGCCGCCGAAGTCGGCCTTCAACCGCTCGAAGACGATCACATTCGGCGCGATGATCAGGAAGGTGCGCGCGAAGTCGTCCCGCCCTTCCGCGACGGCATTGAAGTAGTGCCACAGTACGGCGAGCGCCATCACTTTCGTCTTGCCGCTACCCGTCGCCATCTTGACGCAATAGCGGGCAAAGTCGTCGTATTGCAGGAGCCGGAGGTTCGGCGTGTTCGTCGCGTATCCTTCCACGAGCGCCTTGTGCGTCCGCACGTCCGCCACTTCGTAAAGGTAGATCAGCGTTTCAATCGCCTCGCGCTGCGAGTCGTGATAGCGGAAGGCTGAACCATCCCGCGGCCGATGATCCGTCTTGAACCAGTAGTTGAGCAGTTGCCGCGTCGTGTTCGTCACGCCCGCATAGTTCTTTTCCCGCCACGCCGCCACCGCCTCGCGGATCGCGGGCACGCACGGCGCGGTCTTCGTGCGCACTTCCAACAGGGCGATCTGGTCTTTTGTGGCTTTGCGCGGCATTTTTACCCACCCCCTGACCCTCTCCCGACACGGGAGGGGGAATCTGATTGCGGCATGTGCTCCCCTCCCGTGTCGGGAGGGGCTGGGGGTGGGTTATCCCACCGTCACCTGTAGCGTTTTCGTCGTGTCGTTGCCGAGCAGGTCAATTACCTTGACGACGATGGTGTACGTGCCCGGCTGGTCGTAGGTGTGGGCGACCTGTTTTTGCAGGTCGCGATCCTTGCGGGTGCGGTAGGACTGCCATTCGTTGTGGAACGTGTCGCTTTTATTGTCCCAGTCCACCGCCCAGTAATCCACCCACTGCGACCAGTGGGTGATCGCGCGCTGCACGTCCTGGGGCACATCGTCGAGCGGGATGACGAAATCGGCGAGCGCGAGCGTGACCGTGCGCCCCTTTTGCTGCACGTCCACCTTGAGGGCGGCGAGTTCGAAGAAGCGGATATCGCCCTGCTCGACGGCCTTCTTTTCCAGTACCTCGCGCGGGATGCGGACGAAGCGCACGTCAATGCCGGCGAGCGCGGCCTGCTGCTTCGCCACCTCGTGCAACTCGAAGGCGAAGTCCCAGCCGAGCACATCCACGCCGCGCTCTTTCGGTGCGTCCGCGCCCGTGCCGATGGTGCGACGGAACTCCGTGACGATGTTCGTCACGTCGCCGGGGCTGATCGGCGCGTCCACCGAGCCGACATGAACCATTCGGCCATGCTTCAGGCCGTGCAGCCACGCAGAGCCGGTCAGCGGGCGGGCCGCATAGAGATCGAGGATAAAGGCGCGGTAGGCGAGCGCCGCCGCTTCTGCTCGTTCGCCGAACTCCGCCGTCTGCCAGACCTGCCGCTCGTACTTGCCGAGGTTCTGCACGACGAAGGGGCGCACATTCGGGATGCCGAGCAGCCGCTTGCGCGCCGTGTGGATCGCGAACCGCCCGAGGTCCGCCGTGATCCACCGCCGCCCCAACTTCTCCGCCACCGCCGCCGTCGTCCCGGAGCCGCAGAAGCAATCCAGCACCAGATCGCCCTC